>CALNBC010000295.1 GCA_937874755.1 uncultured Clostridia bacterium | reverse complement strand
TATAAAGGTTAGATCAAGGGGAGGTAATCGATGCTGTTTGTGCTCTCGCTGGCTGAGTTCGGCGACGACACGATGAGCTCCGACGAGCTTTCTGCCATAATCGACAAGTATGGTCAAATGATGCTCCGCACAGCTTATATGTATCTGAAGGACAGGCAGCGCGCCGAGGACGTCTGCCAGGAGGTTTTCCTGCGCCTGTTTAGGGACAATAGAACCTTCGAATCCGACGAGCATCAAAAGGCGTTTATACTGCGGGTCACGATTAACCTCTGCAAGGATCAACTAAAGAGCTTCTGGAGCAAGCGCATCGTGCTGGACGATGCAAAGGAGCCAAAGTCCACGGGCGACTTGGCAGACGAAGTGGCTAAAGAGGAAACGCGGCGCGAGCTTTACGATTCGGTGCTGGCGTTGCCGGAAGCGTTTAAGGATGTCGTGTTGCTGTATTATTACGAAGGCTATAACACCAGAGAGATTTCCGAAACTCTGGGAATACCGGACGCTACTGTGCGCAGCAGGTTGAAGCGCGCGCGCGAGCGCCTCATGAATACACTGAAAGGGGGTGCCAGCCTTGCGTGAAGCAGATTTTGAACTTTATATGGAAAATTTCCGCGCCATAGCGGACGAGCGCATGGCGGACATCACCGTGACCCCCGAGTTCAAGGAGCGCGTGTTGGCCGCGGCGGCAAACGCTCCCGCAAAGGGCAAGGTTGTCCCGTTTGGCGCAAAGCGCGCAGCTATCGGCACAATCGCCGTAGCCGCCGCGCTGCTCATAGCCGCGATTGGCGCGCCAAAGCTGTTCGGCGGCGGCGCACAAAGCCCTATGGAAGCTACTCTCGAGAGCGCGCCGACGGAAGACGGATGCACCCCGCGCGATTCGGCCGAGGATTACGCCCTCCCCGAAGGGGATGGCATGTACACCATGGAGCTGCCCCCCGAGCCTCAGCCAGCGCCCGGGATGTTCGCGGGCGCTGGCGAAGACGCGCAAAAGAGCGCGGACGATTCCCCCAAAGCAGACGGCGATAAGGAAAAAGGCGGCGATGCGAATGCCGACCCCGGGCGGAGCGCGAACGATGAAATTGCCGGAAACGACGAAAGCCTTCCCCAAGAGGAAGCCCTTCTGGACGAAGCGGACGATATGGGTATCGCGGCACTCGACCCCGAGGCAGACACCGCTCCTGGCCTCTACAGCGGCGGGGCAATCCTAGCCCCTATTGAGGAAGTCACAGTGGTGTTCACAGGGCAGGTGGTTTCCTCCCAATTTGTGACACTGAGCCTGTTGGACGGCAGCGTTATTCTTGCGGCAGATGCGCCCGTACCTTCCCAAAACCCCGACCAGCCGCTGCCCGAGGACGCGCCCCCCCCTCCCGTTTACGGGTACGTCGAGGGCGAGCGCCTAAACGTGGCGGTCACCTCCTACTTGGTGGAGGGTGTGCATTACGGCGAAGCGGTCAGCGGCAGCGTTGTGCGCGTGCTGGGCGCAAGCGGTCTCGTGGGAACGAGTGAAGTTGTCGCCGCCTCTGGAGTAGCCAACAGCAACGGCAGCGCAGAGATAAGGTACGATTTGCTAGCAGACTACGCCGCGGTGCTGATTGAATCCGATACCTCCGCAGAAAACATAGCGCGCATAACGGGCATGGTCAACGCGGGCTGAATGCACAAAAACTAACGGGAGAAGGGTTTTTGCCCCTCTCCCTTTTTATTGGATTTATTTCCCTGGAAAACAGCCGTAAACCCCATCAATATATTTAATGATTCCTGCTCGAACCTCTCGAAGAATCAGCATAACGCGCCATCTAAAAAAGGCCGCCACACAGCGGGGTGGGCTTTTTCTATTCATGAGTGGAATCTAAAGAAAAGGTCAATGCGCAAAATTCCGGCACATCCGGCACATAAGACAAAATTCACTCGAAACTGGCACCAACTGCTAGAAATGTAATATTAGTTGCTCCATGGATTTCGGGCACACCAGAATACATAACCCCATCACCCAAATCAGCGGGATGGGGTTATTGCCAGATCGGACCATCCGAAAATTTGGTTTTTCCGTTCTCTCGGGCAAGCTTCCGAAACGTTATGATTATTAGGTTCTCACATATTATTTTCTGCCTTCTTCTCATAAGCCGTTAGTAGAGCGGACCCAGCTGAATCGCAGTAATAGCAAATATCATGAAATAAAGTTTGGCCATTCTGGAAATCAAAACTCAATTTAGGCAAAAAACAAATGTGAATGGCTGCCATGTTTTCAGGGGACGTTTTCATACCGTCTTTAATCCATTTGCTGGTAATTGCGGTGGATGCGCTAATGGAATATTCCAAAAACTGTTTGTGCAAATGCGTCTGCTTTTCAGCGGGTAATTGCTCAGAAACTTTGCGGGCGCAAATTAGTGAATATTCGTATGCATAGTGGTCTAGCGAATTGTAACAGGTTGTAGACCATGCGTTGATGTATAATCTTCTGCTGTTAGTAAGCAGAAGGTAAAAGTCATACCAGTTGTTATAAGTATCGGTATCGCCGCTGTCAACAGATAAGATTCTATAGATTGTCCTACTCATATCTTCGCCGAGCTTCCACCCGCAGACATCGTATTTATCCGCGAAACATTTATAAAAGGTATCACGGGAAATCCCAGCTTTTGTACAGATATCGGTAACCTTTATACTGTCTATGTCACGATGAACCAGCAAATCGTCAAGGGTGTCCAGTATTTTTTGTTTTGTATGACGCCTTTTTTCGGTATTTTTTAACTGCTTGAAGCTAATAGTATCTTGTTTAGACATTGTTAACCCCTCCATATATATAATTTATCGCTATTTTTTATTGGTGGCTCGGATGAATGTTTATCAGATAGTGCTTGGCTTCATTGTCAGTGTAAATAATTCTTCCAACTCTTTATCCTGCCCAGTTGTAACCAGCGACATCGGCTGAGAGTTCTTAGGCAAATCACATTTTCATTGAACATGGAACCAAATAGGTTGAGCTTGAGGCCTAAGGGATGAAACTTTTGGGTATACAAAGGAACGCCGTCCCGATTATCGATAAATAAATAATAGTGAGTTCCGTTCTCTTCGATAAGTTGAAAATTAATTGACATTTGTTGAATAGCGCTGATAATCATCCCATTTTCTCTTCTACATCGTTCAACATCCTTGGGATTAAGTGGGGCATTTTACATGATGAAATTGCTGGGTTCTAGTCCCACTTTGCGACAGCGTAACCAAGAGTCAGCAACGCCCTCGCTATGGCAGGGAGATAAATCAGGAATGCGTTTTTTTTCATAAAACAATCCTCTCCACATCTTTATTATAACATAATTT
>CALNBC010000294.1 GCA_937874755.1 uncultured Clostridia bacterium | reverse complement strand
AGAAAGCCGCCATCGAGCAGACGGGCGGACTTGTCAACAGCACAAAATCCCTGAACGGCATCTGGGCGGGTTTCATGGCGGATGCCGGTGCCAAATTCGCCCCGGTTATGGAGAACTTCTTCGGCATCATCATCGCGGCATGGCCGCGTATCGAGCCAATGCTCATGGGGCTGGTCGAGATGCTCTCGGAGGGGCTGGCTCAAGCCATGCCAATAATCACGGAACTGGGCATGATTCTGCTCCCGATACTGGTAGACATCCTCGGCACCGTGTTTCAAGTAGCCACGCCGCTTATTCAGGTGTTCGGGCAGCTGGCACAGGCCATTCTCCCGCCATTTGCCAGCATCATCGGGCTTCTGGCGGAGACGCTCATGCCGCCGATACTTAGTATTTTTGATGCCCTCGTCCCCATCATCGAGACCTTGATGCCGGTATTGCAAAGCATCGCCGAGGCCATACTCCCGCCCATCGCTCAACTGCTGGGACTTATCGCGCCGATACTGCAAATGCTTTCACCGTGGCTTGAATTTCTCGGAAATGTATTAGGAGTGGTAGCCGAGGTCTTAGGTAAAATCATCGGGTGGCTCGCAGACGGCGTCGGGAAGGTCGTCGGCTTCTTCTCGAACCTTTTCGGAGGAGCCAAAGAGAGCAAGAATGAGGTAGAGCAGCTGAACACAGCCGTCAACGGGCTGGACGAGGCCACAAATAAGGACATCGCCCTAAGCGCGGACACCTCCAGCTACGCAAGCGAAATCAGCAGCGCGAGCGCAGAGGCGAACGCAGCCGCCCAAGATAACATCATCGCCACAAAGGACATAAGCGACCTGAACCTCCAACTGATGGGCGCAGAGGCAACCAGCACCTACTCCACAATGGCAATCGACGCCGAGACCGCGTGGAGCCGCATGACCAGTGCTGCCGAGATTGGCGCAAATAAAATTGTGGCGGCGTTCGGGAGCATAGCTACAGCGGCGGCTGGCGTGGGCAACGCCAATATCAGTATCACGGGGACGAGCATCCCCGGCCATGCCGGAGGAACAAACGACTTCGAGGGCGGCTGGACAAAGATAAACGAGCGCGGCGGAGAGTTAGCATTCCTGCCGTCTGGCTCTGCCATCGTCCCAGCTGACCAGAGCGACCGCCTCATGGCGAGCGCAACTACAAACAACACCCAGAACTCGCCCACGTTCTCCCCAAACATCACCGTGCCGGTGACCGTGATGGGGAACGCCGACGACGGCACTGTCGAAGACCTCAAGTCGCAGCTTCCGGATATCATCAAAAGGGCGATTGACGACTACAGGAACGACGAACTGACCAAGATGACCCTCAAAAATGCATACGCATAAGGGGAGGCTACAGGAAGGAGCCATTTATGGGTAAGGTCATAGACTTTGCAAGTTTCGCTGGCATGTTCAAGAGTACAAAGGATTTTTACACCGTTAACAGTGAGTTGAGAGAGTACGTCGAGCGGCTCGGCTTAACGCAGACGCAGCAAGCCGAATTGACTGAAATCATCATCAAGCAGATTGACGCGCTCGTGGAACTATTTATCTCCCAGCTGGAGCAATCTGCAAATAAGTTTAATGGAGGTGCACCATGAGGCTCACGATACGCAAAATCCGTGATGAAGTTACGCCAGATCTCGCTCGCATAAAGCGAGAACTGACCGCCCTCAGCCACATGGAAATACACGTCGGTATACAGGGCGACGAAGACAGCGAGATGCTGATAATCGCATCCGTTCATGAATTCGGCGCGACCATCAAGATGACCGACAAGATGCGCCGGTACCTCGGTGCCATTGGACTGTTTGATAGCGACGAGGACTACACCCCGCCAGCCGGACACCAAAAAGGGTACATCAACATCCCAGAGCGCAGCTTCATCCGCGCCAGCTACGACACGGGAAAGAAGGGCATTGATGGCGTAGTGCGGATGGCTTTCGACCGCATCATCAAGGGTGAATGGTCAGCAGAACAGGCGGCGGATAATATCGGGCTTTTCTGTGTGCAGATGACCCAGAACTTCATCAACACGGGCAGCGTCAAGCCTCCAAAGGGCAAATTCACACAAGAGCGGTCGACCCAATACACAACGCTCTACGACAGCGGGCGGCTGGTCGGCAGCATCACATACAAAATCGAGCAACGCTGAAAGGAGACATTCAATGGCAAACAAAGTCCTGAACCTCACCGAGGAACAAGTGAAAACCCTCCAGACCCTGCTTCTCTTAACCGTCCACCGCGACGGGAACGAGGAACTGGCGGCGAAAGAACGCGAGACGCTGCGGAGCATCTACCTCATGCTCGTGCAGGATGAGGCGCGGGAGACCTTCGCCAGAGCCGCTGCAGAGGGCGATATCATAGTCGGTGCAGATACTGACGTGCTTAAATCCGCCATAGCGGAGGCGCAGGACGAGGTACAGCGCACCGCTCTGCAGCACGAACTCGACCGAGTGATACAGGAAGAACAGTGACCAGACCGGAATAGGGAGGAGCTGACCGTTCCCTTCTCTATCGAAATAAACGAATACCCCCCAAACGCCGTTAAAACCCTTGTATTTCAGCACTTTTTAAGTGGAACGCTCCGCACGTACGGAACGGAGCGCAAGGATGGTATAACGAAGGAGAAATGTGCAAATGAAAAGATGCTCTGCAGAGGAAAGGCAAGCAGCGATACGACTGAGCAACGAAATCGGAACAAAGGCCGCGTCTGCGAGGCTCGGAATCAATTATGGAACCCTTAGCACTTGGAGAAGCAACGAAAAAAAGTACGGAGACCCCGCTTATTCAAAACCTCGCAAACGGCCAGAACCATCGAGGAGCATCGACGAGGAGATAGATATTCTGATAGAGGAAGCGGTCAAGCAAGGATTAGAGCGGGATTACTCCCTTTTCAACACAGGCGACAGCACCGTAACGCCAGCCGCAATGCAAGCGACCCGCAACCGGCTCCGGGCATTCCCTGATGTATGCCTCCGGGCGCAGGAGGCCGAAGGAGCAGAGGTGGCTGTGCTTGCATTTGAAATTAGGACGATAAAAGATGCGCTGACAGGCATATCCGATGACCCATATTATCAGATTGTGCCAGATTTATACTTTCACGGCTTAACCAACCGGCAAGTAAGCCTTCTCGCAGATTGCGACATGTCATCAATATGGTGGAATGAGCGACGGCTCCTCGGCGAATTGGCATTCTGGATATACGGCGTGGCGGCGTGGTGGAGGAACCCGCCCATAGCCCCCGACACGCTATTACATAGCATGCTGCTCGCAAAATAAAAGAGAAGCCGCTTCCTTTCGGAGAACAGC
>CALNBC010000293.1 GCA_937874755.1 uncultured Clostridia bacterium | reverse complement strand
CCGCACGAACATCCCGCTGGAATAGGTCCTCACCGGCCGCTCGAAGAATTCGCCTATTCCGGCAAATTCATAAACCCCGGGCAGCGCATCCTTCGCCTGCGCGGCGCTCATTCCCGCCATCCTAAGCGATAACAGCGCGTTTTCTCTGCCCGTGTATTCGGGGAAGAAGCCCGCACCCAGCTCGAGCAGCGCGCCTATCGTGCCGTTCACAGTGACTTTGCCCGAAGTAGGCCCGCTGACCCCCGCGACCAGCTTCAACAGTGTGGATTTGCCCGCGCCGTTGACGCCGAGCACCCCGAGCGTCTCGCCGGGCATGAGCTCAAACGATACGTCCGACAGAGCGGTGAAGCGCGGCGTCTTCATCTTGGGGAAGAGCACAGGAAGGAGCTTTCCGCTGGCGGGATAGCTCTTGGTCAGGTTTTCGGCCATTAAAACAGGTTCGGGCATGCACTTCTCCGTCGCTGCAATGTTATTGGTAACTTCTAAAGCAGCACATTCTGATACGAATCAAGTGTTCCCGCAATTTGGAAAGGATATACGAAAACCCCCTCGCTGTTCAAAGGCGAGGGGGGGCAGTTTTCTAACAAAGCTTGCCAGATGAAGGAATTTATAGTACAACTATCATGGCGGCAAATGTACCGCCGAATATTCACACATTGCTCACAATTGAGATTTGAAAACATCTCGGCAATAGAGTAATATAAAGTGTAGTACCCTGACGGAAAGGCAAGTATTTATGGGTTTTTTTGATTTTTTGCGGATGAGCGATGTCGGCATCGACCTCGGCACATCGACTGTTTTGGTATATGTCAAGGGCAAGGGAATAGTGCTGCGCGAGCCTTCGGTGGTCGCAGTGGAAAAGATTACCGGCCGCATACTCGCCATAGGCGAGGACGCGCGCCTCATGCTCGGGCGCACCCCCGGCAATATTATGGCCATCCGCCCGCTGAAGGACGGCGTCATTTCCAACTTTGACATTACAGAGCGTATGCTCCGCCACTTCCTCAAAAAGGTAGTGGGCCGAAGGCTGTTCTTCAAGCCCCGGGTAGTGGTCTGCGTGCCCAGCGGGGTGACCGAGGTCGAAAAGCGCTCGGTTATCGACGCTACC
>CALNBC010000292.1 GCA_937874755.1 uncultured Clostridia bacterium | reverse complement strand
GTCACAGGCAAGCGCAAGGAGGCATTCCAGCATATCGCCATGAAACGCGCGACCGCCCTGACCGACACCGCGAACCAAAGGGGGGGCACCACCGCCGTAAGCAGCGAAGAAGCGGGTGGTATAGTAGAAGATATGGGCGTCCACAAATCGGGCGGGGAGTACAGCTTGCAGGGCGTTTCCGAAGCTCTGGGAATGGACAGGGGCACAACCTGGCAGGACCAGATGAAAGCTACACTCGCCAGCAGGGCTGCGAATCCGTGCGCAGAAGCTGCGGCCAAGGCGCGGGAGGAAGCGAGGCAGGAACGCCTCAAGAAGTGGCGCCAGTAATCACATTTAGTCTACGGAGGTTGTCATGGAGCGGCAAAAATACGAAGAATTATTCGATAGTTTGAAGGGCACTTTGGAGGGCATAGGTCTTGAAACCTATATGCTGCCCGGTATAGGCGGGATACAGATAGGCGACACGCTCCGCACACTCGTCCCTGTAACGGATCAGGGCGATGCGGTTATGATGGAGCTTTCCCTCGCTCACCTGAGCGACGAGCTTTGCTTTATGCAGTTCTACACCACGCTGATTATGGAGGTTGGAGCGGGGTACGACCAGCTCAAACTCGCCGTAGAAGGAATCAACTTCTATTGCCCCATAGGCGCGTTCGGCATCTTTGAAACGCAGCTCTACCACAAATACGGGCTGCTGATGAACCAAGACGAGGATGCAGAGCAGCTTGCGGCGGACTCCATGACGGCGCTGCAGGTCATTTACGACATACTCGAGACTTATTTTCCCGTCGCCACGAGCATCTCCGAAGGAGAGCTGACCGTCGAGCAGGCAATGGAACAGGGGCTGCTCAAAGGCGAATAGCCAATTTACTATGTTTGATTATGTTTAATATGCAACTTCTCCGACGATAGAAAACGAGGACTGGAAGGTGCGGTATCGTCAGCGTGAGGATAGGAGTATGCGGGCCGGCCGGATCGGCAAGGGCGCAACTTATCTGCTGGATGGAGCAGTATTGCGAGGTATACGGCTGCAAACCCGTTATAGCGCCTTATACCTGCGTGCAGGAATTGCTCAGTGCAATGTCCTTGCTGCGCTTTGACCTTGTGTTTCTAAGCTTGGACGGACCCGAAGGCTTCCTTTCGGCGCGCAAACTTCGCGAGAAGTCGCCCGAGGTTAAGCTGGTGCTGCTCACAGACACGCCCCGCTACGCGGTGATGGGCGTTCGCATCCACCTTACCGACTACATAGTCAAACCTGCGCAGTTCAAGCATGTCGTCCGCGCACTCAAGCTTGCGGGCGTGGGGAGGGGGGGCTAGGCGATGGGCGACCTGAACGAATGGAAGAAGCGGGTGCGCCAGAGCGAAGAAGCACCCGCAGGCGCAAAGCTAGAGCGCGCAGTCCGCGGGCAACTGGCCAGCGCCGCAGGTGCGGATTATTTCCAAAACCGCGACCCCTTGCAGCACGTAAATGAGTATTTCCGCAAGACCTTCGATTATATGGGCGCCCAAAGGGCGAAGCGATACGCCAGTGAAGGCATGAATGAGATAGCTTTCGGGATTGCGGATTCCACAGGGCGCGGCGGCGGGCGGATTGCACAGGGCGACGCGCAGGGCGAGCAAGAACAAGACCCGCTTAAAAAGTCGAGCATGGACCGCATGGTCGAGCCGGCGGGGGACGCGGGCAACAGGTTGT
>CALNBC010000291.1 GCA_937874755.1 uncultured Clostridia bacterium | reverse complement strand
CGTGAGGTTTCCCTCAAACTGATTTCGAGTCAGCCCCGTTATGACCACTTCGATATCCCTCCGTATTCAATTGTTTGCCTGCCAAAGTTAAGCTCTCTGGAAAAAGCCGTGCAAGCATTTTTAATTATAGCCTCAGCTGTCTAGAAAATCAAGACTCTATGCCATGCCAAATGTGAAGTTAAATTCGGACGGCAGAGCGAGTTCGCCAATTCTGCGTTGTTCTGTGCACACAAGAAAAGCCGAATAATTGACATAATCCCCACCTTTATATAAAATAAAATTATATATTGCTGTTGGGCAATAAAGTGAACATCAACTCTTTTGCAATGAGCTATCATCAACAACATTACTAAGAACTTCTAATGCAGAATGCACGTTAATTGAACAGCTACAAATAATTTTTCGCAAGGAGGCGCGATGAGATACGATTTAGTTATAATAGGCAGCGGCGCGGGCTTGATGGTGCTAGAAGCGGCGGTCAAGCACGGGCTGAATTGCGCCATAGTCGAAAATTCCAAGTTCGGCGGCACCTGTCTGACCAAAGGCTGCATACCTTCCAAGATGCTGGTCTACCCCGCAGACTTGATTCGGGACATCGAATCTGCAGACCGCATAGGGGTCAAAGCAGGTCACCCCCAGGTGGACTGGGCAACGGTATCCCGCAGGATGTGGGAACAGATAGACTACCACAAAGAGATAGAAAACTTCTTGCAGGTAGTACCCAACCTCACTGTATACAAGGGAACAGCGTCCTTCACCGGATCGGACAGCGCAATCGTCAGCTATGGCGACGGCAAGCCGGATGACGTCATACACGCGGAGAAGTTTGTTATAGCCGCAGGGGCGAGGAGCCTTGTGCCCGCCTTTGCGGGACTGGAGGAAACGGGGTACATCACCTCGGAAACGTTCTTTGGAGCCAAATTCCCCAAGAACCCTTGGAAGAGCCTCGCGTTAATCGGCGGAGGCACCATCACAGCCGAGTTTGCGCACATTTTCTCCTCATTCGGTACAAAGGTAACCATAATCGGAAGGTCAGGCAGGATACTTCGCAAGGAGGAGCCGGAAATCTCCGAGTTCATAACCAAGCAATTTGTAAAAGATGGAGTGAACGTACTGACGGACAGTTCAATCGAGCGCGTATTCCGCGAGGGGAACAGGAAGCATATAGTCACCGAGAACCGCATTACGAAAGAAAAGGCGACCATCGAGTGCGAAGAAATATTAGTCGCTTCCGGCGTCCGCTCGAACGGGGATTCGCTGGCTTTGGAAAAAGCCGGGGTGGAAACGGATAAAAACGGCTGGATAATCACGAACCCCTACCTCGAAACCTCCCAAAAAAACATATGGGCGTTGGGCGACATAAACGGCAAATACCAATTCAGGCACAAGGCGAACCACGAGGCGGAAGTGCTCTCCCACAACCTTTTTAACGGTACAGAAAAAAAGAAAGCCAATTACGAAGCCGTTCCTTGGGCGATTTTTACCCATCCCCAGATTGCCCGTTTAGGCAGAACCGAGCAGGAGCTGCTCGATGCGGGGGTAAAATACCGCACCGAAAAGAACTACTATTCCGAGGTAGCGGGCGGCAGGGCGATGGGCTACAGGGGCGGAGCAGACGACGACGGCTTTGTCAAGATGATAGTCGGGGAGGACAGGAAAATACTCGGCGTGCACATAGTCGGCCCCCAGGCAGCGGTCTTGCTGCAACCCTTCGTACACCTGATGAATGCGGGCTCCCGCTGCAAAGAAAAGCTGCAGGATTCCCATAATACGAAGGAATCCGAAAGGCTGAAGGCACTTTGCCCGACTCTTGGCACCTTCGCCCCCGTAAGCGACGCTATGGTCATACACCCTTCGTTGAGCGAGCTGACCGCCTGGGTATTCGAAAAATTCGACTTTGGCAATTGAGCTTCAAAGCGCGCGATAAGCGCACCACCAAAAAAGCCTTCGGGCTTTTTTTATTTTTGATGATAGGCGCGCTCACCGATTAACTCGGCAATTATATGTCGTAAAATGTCGAGTTTCCTGTTCTCCTCTGCGTTTGCGCCGGCATCGCGGTGCATATTAGCAAGCGCGAGAGGGCAATCCTAACGTAATGATTACGAGAGAAGGAGCACCTTATGTTCGGTCTGTTTAAAAGAAAAAAGAGCAGGTCAAAAGACTCTCCAGGCAGGGCGAATCATGCACCCGAAGACGGAGTGCTCTCCTCGTCGCTCGCCAAAAACGTGCAGACGATGGAGGAGATATTCAAGGATGTAGACACCCTGCGGTCGCGTTACATCGAAAACACTCACAGCAAGGAACTTCGCTGCCGCATATTCTATTTCGATGGTGTGGTAAATTGTGAGCTCATAAATGAACACATTATCAAACCGCTCATGATATCCGAGGCGAAACCTTCGGGCGGCAATGTTGTGATAAATCAGATTGTTCAGATTGACGAATCGAAAATAACGGACCAGTTCTGCGATATAGTAGAGGCCATAACCTACGGCAACACCGTCCTGTTCATAGAGGGTCAGGATAAAGCGGTGCTGCTCAACACAAAGAATTTTTCGACCCGTTCGGTGGACGAGCCAGACAACGAAAAGGTGCTGCTTGGCCCCCGAGAGGGGTTCACCGAATCTATGATGCAGAACCTGTCGCTCATAAGACGGCGCGCGCTCACACCTGACTTGAAGATGAAAAACAAGATACTCGGCACGCGCACAAAGACAAAGGTTTGCGTGTGCTACATGGACAGCATCGTCAACCGGAAAGCACTAGACGAGTTGAATTCTAGGCTGGAAAAAATAGATATCGATGCTGTGCTGGATTCAAACTACATATCCGAGCTCACCCGAGACGCTCCCTGGTCGCCTTTCCCAACGGTAGGGTATACCGAGCGGCCGGACGTGGTGCTTGGCAAGCTTATGGAGGGGCGCATCGCAGTTTTTGTGGACGGCAGCCCCGTAGTGATGACGCTGCCCTATCTCTTTATAGAGAACTTTCAGAGCAGCGAAGACTATTACATGCACTATTACTATGCCTCCATCGCCAGGCTTCTTCGCATCGTAGCATATTTGCTCACCATTTCGGTGCCCGCGCTGTATATTTCCATAGGCGCGTTCCACCACGAGATGTTCCCCTTGCAGCTCTTCATCAGCATTGCGACGGACCGGAAGAGCGTCCCCCTGCCTGCAGCAATAGAGGCGCTTGTAATGCTGATAGTATTCGATATTCTAAGGGAGACTGGAGCTAGAATGCCCTCCACCATAGGCTCGGCTTTGAGCATCGTGGGCGCGCTGGTCATCGGTCAGGCGGCTGTGGATGCGAAGCTTGTGTCCGCTCCCATGGTGATAATTATCGCGCTGACGGGTATCACCTCGCTGCTGGTTCCCAAACTTAACACATCGTCTATGATAATTCGCGTTGTTCTTCTGCTGTTCTCCTCGATGTTCGGCTTTTTTGGCTACATGGTGGGGATATCCTTCTTTGTTACCCATATACTCAACCTGCGTTCCTTCGGAGTGCCGCAAATTATGCTCAGCAGGAAGCTCAAGTACCAGAACGTAAAGGATTCATTTATGCGCGCCCCCTGGTGGCAAATGATAAACCGCCCAAGATTCGCAGCGGATGCTGTCCGCCAGAAAAACAAAGGTGGCAGCCGTGATTAAGAAGTGTGTTTGCGCTTTGCTGGCTTTGGTGTGCGCCCTTCCTCTGGCGGGGTGCTGGAATTACCGCGGATTGGATGAAATGACCATAGTGGTCGGCATCGCCGTAGACAAAGATGACGAAAGCGGCGAATACGAGATAAGCTTCGAATTTGTGGACCTCGCGAAGTCGACAAAGGATGAGGGACCGAAAAGCAAAGTAATAAAGAGCAATGGTAAAACAATATTCGACGCGGTGAGAAACGCCAAAAAACAGGTAGCAAACAAGCTCTATATGGGGCATGCGCAGCTTATTATCATCGGTGAGAAAGTCGCATTAGACGAGGACATAAGGGCTATACTTGACTTCTTCATGCGGGACGGCGAGTACAGGGAGACAATACATGTGTCCGTTTCCCAGGAAGATTCTGCCGCCGACATACTTGATGCGGAGGCTACAGACCTGACGATTGTATCGATGGAACTGGTTAAAATACTGGAAACCGACAATAAGGTAACATCTTCTACTGCCCACAGAGGGCTTTATGAAGCGTACGAGATTATTAAAACCGATGGAACGGAGCTTGTCCTGCCCGCTATTCGCCTTATAAAAGAAGGCAATGAATCCACCTGTGAGGTCAACGGAATCGCTGTCTTCAAGGAAGAAAAACTTGTGGGGTACCTTAGCGCTGAAGAATCCAAGTATTTCCTGTTTGCCTATGATGATGTCGAGGGCGGAGTTATTACATTCCCGTCTTCCGGGGAAGGGGAGGACGACACAACGCTTGAAATCACAAATAGTAAAACAAGCCGCTCGGTCGTAAACAAGGATGGAAAGCCGAGCGTATCGTTAAAAGTGGAGATGGAAGTGTTTCTGAATGAGTACGCAAAGCCGGACAGCAAATTCACTACCGATGAGATTGCGAAGCTGGAAGAAATAGCCGCCAAAAAAACTGGGGAGGGCATTAGCGCGCTGATAAAAAAAGTGCAGTCGGAATACGGCTCGGACATATTTTGCTTTGGCGGCCTTGTCAACAAGAGCGATTATGATATGTGGGAACAAGTGAAGGACGACTGGGAAAGCCAGTTCAAGCAGCTCGAGGTGCAGGTAGAGGTTAAAGTTAACATACTCAACACCGCATATCTCATCTCGAAGTAAAAGGGGATAAGGCATGCTTATTACTGTCATTGTGCTGGCAATCTATGCACTGGTTATAATATTCGACTACCTCCCTTATGCAAAATCCTGGACCCCGGGGGACAAGGCGGTCTATTGGGTCACGCTGCTTATTGGCTTTGGTGTGCTCTTTCTTGTCAGCCTGGATGTCAAGCTCCCAAATCCCACCGATGGAATAACAGCCCTCGTAGCATTGATTTTTCCAAACTTGGGTTGACAATGTTTTGAAAGGTATCGCCAATGAAAAAAGAGAAACTGACAGCTCGCCAAACCATCACCCTTTTGACAATGTTTTTTTTCGGAAGCACAGGCGTACTAGGCGTCAATACCGATGTTGGGCAGGACTCCTGGCTGGCGTTTTTGATGGCTGCGGCAATAGCCTTTCCCTTTATGCTTATGTACAGCAGGTTGTGCAGACTTTATCCAGACAAGAGCTTCTTTGAGCTGGCAGAGTCGCTGCTCGGGAAGGTCGGCGGGAAAATAGTCGTTGCGTTGCTAACGTGGTATTGCCTGCATCTTTGCTCTCTGGTTATGAGGAATTTTTCCGAGTACATACAGGTATGTACTATGCCCGAAACCCCACAGTTGCCTGTAATGCTTTTTATGATGCTGGGGGTTGTATACCTTGTTAAGAGCGGCGTTGAGACCATGGGCAAGTGGTCGGTACTCATGCTCCCGCTGATTGTGGCGGTTGTCATCCTGACCGTGCTCTTTGCTCTCAACAGAATGGACTTTTCGCGTTTACTGCCGATTGCCCGCCACGATTTGGGCTCCATGGCAAATAGCGCATATTATTCAGTAATGTTTCCCTACCTGGAAATCATAGTGTTTGTATGCGCGTTCAGCGGATCCAGTGAGACCGAAAAGCCTTATAAACCATATATTGCAGCGTTCTTTGTGGCAACGGCGCTCATGCTGACTATTACGCTAAGAGACACCATGATCCTCGGCGCTCATGTGCTTGATGCTCTGAATTTCCCCTCTTATGTCGCGGTGAAGATCATCCAAATCGGAGAAGTAATTTCCAGAATTGAAGGCTCAATCTCCATGAACTACATACTTAGCGGAATAGCGAAATGTTCCGTTTGCTTGCTGGCAGCCGCCAAGGGAATCGCATATTTGTTCGGATTGCGCGAACACAAGCAATTCCTGTTCCCCTTGGGTCTGTTGGTCGTGGCTCTAAGTACAATTGTTTTTGACAATTTAATTCAAATGTTTGAGTTTATACAAGTATACAATGTTTACTCCGTGCCCTTTTCGATAATCATACCTGTACTGATTTGGATACTTGCTGAGTTCAAACATAGAAAGGAAAGCAAAGCGCAAACGCCGGCGAATACCCAGGCATGAGCATAAATAAGATTCCCTGTGCGAAAGTGAGATACATTGTTTTTTCTTCCGCTTAGCGACATTAGATTAAGCCAAAAATGCAATGCAACACCCATAAGCTCAACTCGAATATGGCTTCGGCCATAAAAAAGAGCCCCGCGCCATAAAAAGCGCGGAGCAATTGTAGATGCTTAGGCGAAGGTAGCTACGAATCAATAACCGTCATGGGGAATGGTCTTGAACTTGTAGCTTCCGCACAGAGTGTCCTCGGGGGAATTTCTGTTGGTGCTGTCAGGATTGGAGCGAACCTCGATAGAATCGAGTCCGCAGGACTCGCCCCTGTCGTTGTACTGGCACTTTTCGACGCGACAGCCGATACGCTGGTTGCAGCCTACATTGCTCATGGTCGGTCAGCCTCCGCATTAGTTATTTGCGCCACTTGGCGCGATATTAGTATGCGCAGGGCATCGCGATAAAAACCATAAAAACAGAAAAATCGGCGGTCAGGCGCAACGCTCAAAATATGCGGAGGAGGTAGCTGTGCTATTGACAGTTGGGCAAGCGCGCCGCGCCGCTTTTCTTTTTTTGCGGGAGTAAAACCGGTAAAGCGCTGCCATGAAGGAAATCCCCAGCGCGGTTCCACCCAAGAAGGCGGGCACGAAGAAGGTAAACCAAAGACCCCACTGATTCATGTTTTGCTCCTGTCTGCCGAAATCAGAACAGACTTTCGGCGAACCTTTGTTTGCATACATCATATACTAACATTCTTCCAAAAGCAAGCAAAACGGCATTTCAGTTGAACCCTTTATTGGACAAGCAGCGTGTTATATTAAAACATTCGAACAGTTATTCACAACGTGCGGCTGCGCGCCCTGCAGTTATCCCGGTGACCCAAGCCCAGTGAAGGTTGAAGCCGCCGCAATCGCCTACCGCGTCCAGCACTTCGCCGGCGGCGAATAGATTGGGGACGAGCCTTGATTCCATGGTCGCGGAGTCGAATTGCGTCAGCTTAGCGCCGCCTGCGGTCGCCTGGGAAAAGGGAAGGGGCTTGACCCCTGTGCATTTTAGCGGGAAGTTTTTCATCGAAGCGGCAAGGCTGCGAATCTGTGAATCGGTAAGCTCGCCAGAAAGCAAACTCAAGGGCAGATTGCGGTATTTATAAAGCATTTCGGCGACTCTCCTGTGCAGCAGTCCGGCAAGCCATTCCGGAAGCGCCCTTTGGGGGAAGGCGTCCCTTCGCTTTATGAGGTAATCGCACAAATCCTGCTCGTCCTGTTCGTGGAAGAAGTCCAAACTCAATGTAATCGGCTCATTATGTTGGGCGATAGAGGTGGAAAGCTGCATCGCCGCAATGCCCGAAATGCCGAAGTCCGCAAACTGCACCTCGCCGAGTTCTTTGCGAAGGAGCGTATTTTTGGCAAAGGCGGAAATCACACAAGCAGCGCGTATCCCCTTGAGGGGGCGTATGAGCTCGGTCTCGGTGCAAAGAGGTGAAAGAGCGGGGAGTATGGGCACTATGCTATGCCCCAAATTGCGAAGGAAGGTCACCCCGTCTGCGGTGCCGCCGTTTTTTTCCGCCGCCGCGCCGCCCGCCGCGATTATCAGCTTGTCAAACCACAGGTGTTCGCCGGAAGCGAGTGCAACCCCAAAACCGTGCTTTTCGCGCTTTACCGATTTAACGGGGCATTCCGTTTTAAGCACTACCCCGAGTTCGCCCATTGCAAGGCGCAGCGCGTCCACCACCGCGCCCGCCAAATTGCAGCGCGGGTAAACCCTGTCTTCCTCCTCCTCGCGGGTGGGAAGCCCAAGGGAGTCAAAAAACTGACGCACTTGTGCGGGCGAGAGATTCCCGAGCATTTCGTCCAGCGTACTTTGCGACGCAGAGGAATATGTATTGACAGAGGCTGACATATTCGTTATGTTGCAGCGACCGTTTCCCGTGGCAGAGAGCTTTCGCCCGGCGCGCTTGTCCCTCTCGAGCACGGTGACGCTTGCGCCCAGCCGCGCCGCGGTTACAGCCGCGGCCATTCCCGCCGCGCCCGAGCCTATAATTCCAATCATATTAACACCTCTTTGCGCTAAAATAGCGTGAATGTAAAGAAAATTTGCACAGCATGGCGAAACTGTTATATAATACTTTGAACAAGCACCATGGAGGAAGCATGAACAAAGCAATACCCGGCCCATTCAAAGAAGTAACCATGGGGGCGACTCCGCATGGCGGAATATACAAAGTCGAATACTACTTTGACAGCAAGTACGCACCCGTTACGAAGGACAGAGCCACCAGAATAATAATACACGAATACGACGAAAAAAACCGCTCTGTTAACAGGGAATACATCAGTTGCGGCCCGAACGACGATGCAGAATATGCGGCGATGGAGGAGCACGCCCAGTCAAGCAAACCCGAGCAAAAGTCCGCGCCTTCGCAAAGGCGGCGCGAATACGGCGAAGGCAGTCCTACCCGCCGGAATGACGGGCAAAGGCAAAACCGCTCAAGGCAAGAGCGCTGGAACCCCAATGCTCAGCGTGCAAAATCGGCCGAAGAAGGTCAGAAAAAGGAACGCTTCGAGGACAGAAAGCCCAATCCGCGCCCAAAGCAGTCCGAGCGCACGCCTAAAGACGGC
>CALNBC010000290.1 GCA_937874755.1 uncultured Clostridia bacterium | reverse complement strand
GATTGGCTCCTCGAAGGGCTGGGTGAAATGGGTGGAAACAAGCAGGGCAAAGTTTGTGTTGTCCGTCCGCTTGTCCTCGTCGTGATAGCTGTGACCGTTTACAACGGCAATGCCGCCCTCGTAATGCTCCTCAGAGACGATTCCGCCGGGGTTCATGCAAAAGGTGCGCACCTTGCTCTCGAAAGTGTCGGAGTAATAGATGAGCTTTGCCTCGTAAAGATGCTTGGTCAAGTGATCCATGACGGAATTGGGACATTCAACGCGCACGCCAATGTCTACTTCGTTATTATCGAGTTTGATTCCCAGCCTTTTCGCCTCAACCGCAAGCCATTCCGCGCCGCCGCGACCTGGCGCGACTACCACGTACGGCGCCTTGACAGTATGTTCGCCATCCTTGTCTTCGATAATGGCTCCAACGGCTTTTTTGTCCTCGGTAAGTATCGTTTTGGCTGTAGCGAGCTCGTGGAACTCAAAATTCGGCTGTGCCATAAGGTAGTCATACATCCCCTTGAGCACTTCAAAGGAATATTCCGTCCCCATGTGCCGAACAGGGCAGCGCACCAGCCGAATGTTATGCTTGCTGCACTCGTAGGCGATTTCGTCCACATGCGGGTCGTTTCTGCCGTGGACTTCCTCAGGTGCACCAAAGCGAAGGTATATCGAGTCGGCGTAATCTATCAGAGATTGCGCCTTCTCTTCGGTCATATATTTGGTGATGTTGCCGCCGACGTCCGAGGAAAGAGAGAGCTTTCCATCTGAAAAAGCGCCCGCTCCCGCCCAGCCACACATGATAGCGCAGGGCTTGCAATGTACGCATTTTCCTGTGGTGCGGGCGGGGCAAACGCGGTTGTCTATCGCCCTGCCGGAATCGACCAGCAGGAGCTTTGCCTCGGGGGCAAGATTAATCAGCTCCATACAGGTAAAAATACCCGCCGGCCCCGCGCCGACAACTATCACATCATAATTTTTTTCCATTTTTTCATCCTTGCGAAATACTTGCGTTTTAAAACATCCGCCGCAATATTTTACACTTAATAAAGGATATTGTCCAGACGTACGATAACCTTTATATTGCATCAGAACAATCTATCTACGCCATAAAAAGCGGCACCAGGCGAGCCTGGAGCCGCTTGCTTACCCTAAATAAGCAACAAAATTACTTTTCGTAGACCGACATATCCGGAAGTCGGGAAAGGCTCTGCTCGATGTCTTCATCCGAGGGGGCAAAATTGACCATCTCGCCGTCCAGGTAGCTCATATAAGCTGTAAGGTCGAAGCTGCCGTTGCCCGTCAGACCAAAGAGTATGGTCTTTGCTTCTCCGCTCTCCTTGCATTCGAGCGCAATATCGATGGCGGTGCGGATAGCGTGGGCGGACTCGGGTGCCGGGAGTATGGCTTCCGTGCGGGCAAACAGCACCGCGGCATCGAACACATCTTTTTGGAAGACGGAGCGCGCTGCCAAGTAACCGTCGTGGTACAATTTGCTGAGTATGGGGCTCATGCCGTGGAATCGCAATCCACCGGCATGTATAGATGCAGGTTTGAACGCGCTGCCCGTGGTATACATCTTAGCCAAGGGGGTGACGTGACCCACGTCACAAAAGTCATAAGCGTAACGCCCCCTGGTCATGGATGGGCAGGCAGCGGGCTCGACGGCTATGCAGACCGGATTTGCCTTGCCAGTCAGCTTATCCCTCATGAACGAAGCAACAAGTCCACCCAGGTTGGAACCTCCGCCGGCACAGCCTATGACATAATCCGGGTAATCCCCGGCCTTTTGCATCTGAAGGTACGCTTCCTCGCCGATTATGGACTGATGGAGCACCACCTGATTCAATACCGAGCCGAGGCAGTAACGGCAATTTTCTGTGGATACAGAAAGCTCGACGGCTTCGGATATCGCAGTGCCGAGGGAACCTCCGTCGTCCGGGGATTTTGCCAGCATGCCGCGACCAACTTTGGTCGTATCGCTGGGGCTCGGGTGAACCTTTGCACCGTAAGTTTCCATCACTGCTTTGCGGTACGGCTTTTGCATTGCGCTTATCTTGACCATGAAGACGGTGAGGTCTATATCGAAATAAGCGCATGCCATCGCAAGGGCTGTGCCCCACTGACCCGCGCCTGTTTCGGTCGTAATGTGGTTTATGCCCTCGATCTTATTGTAGTACGCTTGGGCGACTGCTGAATTCAGCTTGTGGCTGCCCGAGGTGTTGTTGCCCTCGTACTTGAAGTAAATCTTGGCGGGAGTGTCCAGCGCGCGCTCAAGGTCGTAGGCGCGGATGACGGGCGATGGCCTGTATTTTTTGTAATAATCCAGCACAGGCCCGGGTATGTCGATATAGCGCTTTGTGGTGAGCTCCTGCTCGGCAAGTTCGCGCGCAAAAATACCCGATAACATATCGACCGTTGCAGGCTTCCCCGAGGCGGGGTCAAGCAGAGGGTCGTGCTGTTCGGGCATATCCGCCCGTACGTTGTACCAGGCGGTGGGCATTTCATTTTCGGTCAAAATAAAGCGGTTGATTTTCTGATTAGACATGGCTATTCTATTCCTTTCTCGTCTCGTCTGATTAGTGTGTTTCGACGCGCCGATTCTATCCGGCGCCGCCTCCCACGTATGCGGGACTACATAATAGATATATTATGCCGCTGCGCGGCTGCTGTCAAGCGTCATTAAGTGCAGATTTCAGACGGGTCTTGACAACCGCCCCAATGGCAACTAGAATGTTAAATAATAGCATAGTCGCGATGATTCGGGTAAATTTCGTGCAGTTGATCGCATTAGCGAGCCGGGTATGGTGTGAGCCGGCGGCGGTCAGCGCGAAGGGGCGGCCAGATAGCGGCACAGTTCCAAAGTGGGCGCGATTTTTGTTTGCGCCAAAAAGGGTGGAACCGCGGAAGCACAACTTTCGTCCCTTTATCGGGTACGAGGGTTTTTTTATACCCAAATTTGAGCATTGTTTATGAACTATATTCAGGAGGACAGTATTATGGCAGCGACCAGTATGGACAAGATCGTCGCCCTCTGCAAAGGCAGAGGATACATTTATCCCGGCTCAGAGATTTACGGCGGGCTGGCGAACACTTGGGATTACGGACCCTTGGGGGTCGAGTTCAAGAATAACGTCAAAAAAGCGTGGTGGCGCAAGTTCGTCCAAGAATCCCCGTACAACGTGGGCATGGATGCCGCAATACTGATGAACCCGCAGACCTGGGTCGCTTCGGGCCACGTGGGCGGGTTCTCCGATCCTCTCATGGACTGCAAGGAGTGCAAAGCGCGCTTTAGGGCGGATAAGCTCATAGAGGATTTTGCAAAGGAAAACAAAGTCGAAGTAAAGACGGACGGAATGACCAATGACGCGATGGCGCAGTTCATAGAGGATAAAAATGTCCCCTGCCCCGAATGTGGGAAGCACAATTTTACCTCTATCCGCAAGTTCAACCTGATGTTCAAAACATTCCAAGGCGTGACTGAGGATTCCTCCTCGGAAATATTCCTTCGCCCGGAGACCGCCCAGGGCATTTTCGTCAACTTCAAGAACGTCCAGCGCACGACCAGGCGGAAGATACCCTTCGGCATCGCCCAGATAGGCAAATCCTTCCGCAACGAGATCACCCCCGGCAACTTCACCTTCCGCACCCGCGAATTCGAGCAAATGGAGCTTGAATTCTTCTGTGCGCCGGGCACCGACCTCGAATGGTACGAATACTGGAAGGACTACTGCCACAAGTTCCTGCTCTCTCTGGGTATGAAGGATGAGCACATTCGCCTGCGCGAACACGCAAAAGAAGAGCTTTCCCACTATTCGCGCGGTACGACGGACATCGAGTTCACATTCCCATTCGGCTGGGGCGAGATTTGGGGCATTGCTGACAGGACGGATTACGACCTTTCTCAGCACGCTCAGTTCTCCGGCGAGAGCTTCGAATACACCGACCCCGTTTCCGGCGAGAAGTACGTGCCTTATTGCGTCGAGCCTTCGTTGGGCGCGGACCGCGTCGCGCTGGCGTTCCTATGCGAAGCATACGATGAAGAGACCCTGGAAGGCGGCGACAGCCGCGTGCTCATGAGGCTGCACCCTGCCCTCGCGCCTTATAAAGCAGCTGTACTCCCCCTGCAAAAGAACAAGCTGGGCGCCAAGGCAAGGGAAGTACACGCAATGCTCTCCAAGTACTTCATGGTGGAGTACGATGAGACTCAGTCTATCGGCAAACGCTACCGCAGACAGGACGAGATCGGCACCCCCTTCTGCGTTACTGTAGACTTCGACACGCTTGAAGACGACACCGTCACTTTGAGGGACAGGGATACCATGGAACAGGTGCGTATGCCTATTTCAGAGCTCGCTGCGTACATATTGGATAAGTGCAACTTTTGACGGCGAAGCAGAGAAGCAGAATAGTAAAATTCGATAGCACTCAGCTACTTAGTTTCGAACAATAACTCTACCCGCTAAAGCACAAAATGAACAGCTCCCTGTCAAGCAGACAGAAAAAAGAAAAATCGTATAACTGGACTCCTAATAATGTGAGTCCAGTTTTTTATGCCACTTTTTCGAGTAATTGGCGATATGTCATCGGAGACATTTTGTTAAGCTTCTTTTGCCGGCGTTGGTAGTTATAGAAATATATGCGGCAACTCCATATTGGCGAGCTATGCTACTCTTGTTACCTGCTCCGCGAGGAGCATATCATACCCACTCCGGCTGGAGTTCTTTTATTATTGTTATTGTGCTTATCCAAGCAATGATTGACACCAATAAACACCTGCGGTCAGTGTCATTGCCAAAAAGAAAAAAGCGGGCAACCATTTGGAGCCTGCTTTCTCGCGGCGAGGAGGGAGAGTCCGCGCCGATTCCAAGGGGGAATGTGAAGAAGTTTTATGGAAACGAGGATTGCTCGTTTCTGTCTTTTTAATAGTTGCAATACACTTGCCATAACTGGTATATACAACTTTACGGGTTTAGTCTAGCATACCGACTATTTTTTTGCAATACCCAAAATATGTTCGCGGTGGTATAATTAAAATAAATTTTGCTGAATACGCGGTGGCGTGCGCCGTTATTAAGGAGAAGATGATGAAATCTGAGATACTTGCCCTGCAATCCAGGATGGACGAGCGGGGAATTGACCTTTACTACGTGCCAACCTCTGACTCCCACGATTCCGAAACAGTGAGCCCCTATTTTGCCGCCCGTCGTTATCTTTCGGGGTTTACCGGGGGCGCGCAGGACGCGCGCAACATCAGGATGATGG
>CALNBC010000289.1 GCA_937874755.1 uncultured Clostridia bacterium | reverse complement strand
GTACTTCACTGCGTTGGTGATAAACATCGCTTTCCTGGAATCCGCAGGTTTTTCAAGGGAAGCGATGTTTATCACCAACGCAGTGAAGTACCGCCCGTATCGCCTGAACGCAAAGGGTGGCAAGGCAAACCGCACTCCCATCAGGGCTGAAATCGCGTCGCAGCGCGGGTTACTGATGGCCGAGATTGCGCTCGTGTCGCCTAAAATAGTAGTCTCGCTCGGAAATTCGCCTCTATATTCCCTGACGGGCAGGGCGGACATAGGCGCATGCCACGGTATGCCCGAAAACCTCCCCTCCGGCGCGGTGCTCTTCCCCCTTTACCACCCTGCCAGCGTGATATACAATTCAGCTCTCGCCGTAGCCATCCAAGAGGACATGCGCGCTCTTAGGGATTGCGCAAATGAAGGGTTTTGACTAGCAACTTCATCGGTGTTATAATGCGTTACATGCATACTTCTTGTAAAGAGGTGAGTCTATGATTAAGAAGACGGCGTGCAGACTGCTGTCGATGATACTCATTGCGATGCTCTTCCTTCAACCCGGAAGCTCCTTCGCTGCAGAAATCGAAGGCCAGATTATGGGGGACGAGGTCAACTTGCGCTCCCTGCCGGATACTGCCGGCACCTCCCTCGCAAAGCTGTACCTCGGGGACGAGGTCACTGTGCTCGATGAAGTCGGGGATTGGTACAAAGTCGAATACAACGGCATCTGCGGATACGTTATGTCCAGTCTAGTATTTGTAAAGTCTATCACGGATCGCATTGCATACACCTCTACGGACGGCGTCAACCTTCGGGGAGGCGCATCCGAAAGTTCCTATGTTATAACGACTATTTCCGCGGGGCACCCCGTTCGAATACGCCAAATGGTGGGCGAATGGTATTTCGTCAGCTACGAGGGCAACGCGGGCTTCGTGCGAAGGGACATGGTGACCCTCTCCAATATGTCCGGCATAGGCGGCAGCGCGACGCTGTTGAAGTACGGCATGGAGGGTTCCGAAGTCAAAAAGCTCCAGCAGGAGCTTTACCGAAGGAATTTTATATCGCAGGCATCGGTGACGGGCTATTACGGTGCCAAGACCCGCGAAGCCATCAAGGATTTCCAGAAGGCCGCCAAGCTGTCTGGAGCGGATGGCGTCGCGGGACCGGAAACCCTAAATATACTATACGACAGAACAAATGGAATAAAGAAAACTATCGCCCAAATGATTTCTTCCCGGGATATCAAGGGCATGGTACGCATGATAGACTGGTTTAACGGAGGCAACAATCTCGTCAGCAGGAACGGAGGCATCGCCACGGTAACGGACGTTAAAACCGGCAAATCCTTCAAGATACGGCGAAGCGGCGGCACCAAGCACATGGACGTGCACCCCGCATCCGCATCTGACACCGCAGTTATGCGTAGCATAGTGGGCGGTTGGACTTGGGCGCGCCGCGCAATCTGGCTGACCGTCAACGGCAGAGTTTATGCTGCGAGCATGAACTGCATGCCCCACTCCCCCGACCCATCCAGGTCTGACAACTTCCCGGGTCACTTTTGCATACATCTTAAAAACTCCCGCACCCACGGGGGAAACAGGGTCGACCCTGACCATCAGGCCTGCATCCAGAGAGCCTTCAATGTAGGTAACGGTGGCTAAATACAAAACGGAGGTTATTTCTTTGAAGAACAAAACCGCAGCCCGGGTCGTATGTGCCCTACTGGCACTCGTATTTATCGCGGCTATGCTGGTGGGATTCGTAAGATAAGGGCAGATATGTGTATACAAAAGCCGAAGGACGCATTTAGCATTCCTTCGGCATTTTTTGATTGGTTTTGCGCTCGAAAGGCATCTGCCTTGATTGCGAAAAATCGCGTCCCGGTCAATACCAAGTAACCTTTGCGGGGTCGTAGACGCTCCTCGGGGCAGGGTTCTCGTCTGGCACTCCCACCGCGATTAAATTCAGCGGCATTTTATCGGTGTTCAGTATCCGTTGGATTATTTCCACGCGCTCCCTGCGTGGGTAAACGCCGCACCAGCAAGTCCCCAAGCCTAGTTCGACTGCTTGTAGCAGGATGTTCTCGGTGGCGGCGGCACAATCCTGGGTAAAATAGCTATCGGACAAAGGTTCGGGATAAGCCCCGCAGACTATTATGGCCAGCGATGCTGTATACAGCATCTTGCTGTACGGCATTTCCTTTGCCAGTTTGTCGAGCAATGCGCGATCCTGGACGACTATATACTCCCTCAGCTTTGTATTGCGCCCGGAAGGAGCTGCCATCGCAGCCTTTACAAGGGTTTCTGCCTGCTCTTTGTTAACAGGAGCATTCTTGAACTTGCGTATGCTTCGGCGATTCGCGATACATTCGTTTACTTTCACTAATAATACCTCCCTAGAACTTTATATCTCATATCATACCATAAAACTGCTTAGAAATGCCATGTTCTGTCCGTATTCTAGTTATTTAAGTTATATATTACCTTAATATAATATACAGAATGATGCTCTTAATAGCAAAACCGCCCCGGAAGCAACTGCTTAGTTTTCCGGGGCAGTGTTTTGCGATGTTCATGTTGTTGAGATTATACGCTTAGGACTATCCTAACAAAATAAAATACAACCAAATTGTACGCGCTGAAGGTTATGCTTCGCAAATAGCGCAATTGTCTATGCTCAGGCTTCCTGCTCGGTCATCATTTCCTTGACCTTCATCAGGCGGTTCAGGTTGCCGCGTTCGTTCTCCTCCAGTTTCATGGTTATAAAGCGTATGTTCTCGGTCATTTCGGGAATCATGACGTGTTCCAGGGCATTGACCCTGCGCCGGGTCTTCTCGATCTCGTCCGCCAGCATGTTGCAGGTTTTCTCTACTTCGGCAAGCTCTATAAGCTGAGGTAGCACGGCGGCAAGGTCGAGTACCGCGCCGTCCAGCTCGCTGGATGTAAAGGCGAAGCCGTAAGGGAGTGCCGCATCTTTGGTCTCGCCGACGTATTTGATGGTGGGCACATTTACGGACATGATGTTCTTGGTGCCAGTCTCGACTTCGGCCTTCCTCGCGGGAACGAGCAGGGCTTCTGCAACCTCGCCCGCGCCCATCCTAGCACTCGCTATCCCGAAGCGACCCATCGCCGCAGTCAGCTTGGCTTCCACCTGCTCCCTGAGTTCTTTATCCCTGCGGATATAAATCATAAACCTGCGAACCATTTCGTCCCGCTTGTCCTTGAGGAGCTTATGTCCCCTAGTAGCTGTTCTGAGGCGCTTTTTGAGGCGGGTAAGCTCCATGCGCGTCGGGTTTACACGCATCGCCATGGGTTATTCCTCCTCTTTGGGATAATATTGGTCGAGATATTCGTCGCGTATGCGCTTGAGTTCCGACCTAGGCAGTATTCGCAACAGCTCCCAGCCGATGTCCAGAGTTTCGTCGATGGTTCTGTTGGTCTCGTATCCCTGAGAGACGTATTTGTTTTCGAACTCATCCGAGAATTTGGCGTAGAGCTTGTCGACATCCGAGAGCGCAGCTTCGCCCAGTATGACCGCCAGCTCTTTCGCGTCCTTGCCGCGTGCGTAAGCTGAGAAAAGCTGGTTCATCGTGTCCGCATGGTCGCCCCTGGTTTTGCCCTTGCCTATTCCCTTGTCCTTCAGACGGGAGAGGGAGGGCAGAACGTCTATCGGGGGGCTTATGCCCTTGCGGTGAAGGTCGCGCGAGAGTATTAT
>CALNBC010000288.1 GCA_937874755.1 uncultured Clostridia bacterium | reverse complement strand
CATCCGAAATACTCGGCTGCCAGGGATTTTGCAGGGTCAACGGGGTTTCTCGAGGTGCAGCTGTCCGCTGACCGCCGGAATAGACGGCTCCCCTGAATGGCTGCCATTTTCGCTGCCCTTTGAGGCGTCCATACCCGTGGACGACATGGCGGAGGAACTGAGCGGCGATGTGATGCTCACGGGCATAAACGCCGAGCTGATAGGCGACGACACTGCAGCGGTGGACGCTTCGGTAACGGTCAGGCTGCTAGGCGCGACAAAGGAAAGCACAAAGGCGCTGTCGGACGCGTACTCCGCGGAATTCGAGCTTACCCTCGAGCGAAAGACGCTCACCCCCTGCAGCATGTTCAGCACCGCAAGCCGCGGCAACGTTAGGTTGGAAGCTCCCCTGCCCACAGGTTACCCGAACGCGGAGCGGGTGCTGTTCACCTCTATGCGTCCCGCGGTGGGGGATGCCACCGCAAAGGACGGCGAACTCAACGTCAACGGCAGCATGTACGTCAACGTGATTTACCTTTGCCCGGCGGGCGAACTGCGCTCCTTCGACTGCATACTCCCCTTTGATGCGGCGCTTTCCGCACCCATGCTAAAAGAGGGCATGGGCATCGCCGTCCACGCGGACGCAGAATGCGTGCACGCCAGCGGCATGCAGGGAACCGTCGTCATCCAGAGCGTGCTGGATTGCACCGTAACCGCCTGGAAGTCGTACTCGAAGACCGTCGTAGTCGACGCGGGAGAAGGCAATCGCCGCGGCGGGCTTTATGGGCCTGTTGTGTACTTTCCCTCGGGCGGCGAAACCCCTTGGGATGTCGGTCGCCGCTTCGGAGTGCCTCTTTCCGAACTCGCCAAGCTAAATCCCGGCGCAGACAAAGAGCTGCCCGAGGCAGTGCTCTTAAACCTCAGGAGAGTTTAGAGTATTGAAATAAGTAGAAAGTCCCGTTATTAAATGGCAAAAATTCTGTGACCCCATTAAAAAAGGCTCTGCTAAACCGCAGAGCCTTTTGCGCGCAAATGGGTACTTCCTTGCAAAAACGCCTATATCAGCCGCTTGCAACGCTTTCTTTGCACAGTTCCTCACCCATAAAGAAGGACAACCCCAGGCACCCAGGACCGGTGAAAACGCCGACGAACGCCCCAACGGGCAGTATCAGCGTTTCGATGTCCGCAAAGCTTGCTTTGAGTTCCCTTTCGAGTTCTTGGGCGCGCTCCGCAGCCAGCGCGTGAAAAATCACAGCGGTTGAGCCTTCCCATGCTTTTTTGCGGTAAGCATCGACCATCCATTGATTGACTCTGCTGCCGCTTTTTATAAAATCCTCGTCCCTGGCGAAACCGTCCGCAAAGGTGAAAACGGGTTTTATCCCCAGAATTTCGCCCAGCCTGGGTTTGATTCCCCCCGTTCTGCCTGCTTTGAGCGCGTAATGGTAAGTGTCCAGCACGAAGAGAGTCATCACCCTTGAGCGCAGCTTCGTGAGCGAAGCGATTATCTCCGCAGAATTTTTGCCGTCTTTTGCCATTTGAGCTGCATGCAGCGCGAGCAAGGTGGCCCCACCGGAACAATTCTGTGTGTCAAAGGCGCGTATAACAGGCATATGACCGCCGCCCGTTCTTGCCCTTTCATCTGCGTAAAGCGCGGCGGCGGTCTTGGCGGAGTCTAATGTGTTTGCCATTCGTGAGGTAACCGTGAGGCAGATTATTTCGTCGTAACTGGAATTTTTCTTATACGCGCATAAAAATTCGCGTGGGGAGGGCTGGGAAGCCCTGGGTTGCTCTGCCGCGGATTCAAGCTTTAAATAAAATTGCTCTGCGCTAATATCCTCATCATAGGTGTACTCGACAACGTTTCCTTCCTCATAAAATTGTACGTGAAAGGGCACGAGCTCTATACCTGCGCTCTCGGCGCACTCGACAGTCAGGTCGCAGCCGGAATCAGCGATGATTTTGACAGACATAATCAGCCCTGCCTTTAAAGCTTTGTGAGAATGGAATGTGTATACGAAATAAAGATTGTTCAAAATGCGCCAGGTACTACCAGGATTTTACAATACATATCAGTTTTATTCAACCCTTTGTATGAATATCGACAAGTAATATCGTCTAAAACTTCTTCCACAATGTTACATTGACGAACATCTACGCGCTATTTTAGTTGAAAATTGCCTTTTTTGGTGGTAAAATCAGCTCGACAATCGCAAATATCGACAGATTTGTCTTTAATGTCCAAGATAATTACACTGGTCAACATGTTGTATATACAGCTTCTTTATTATACAACATATTGTATAATTTTGTGGATTTATTCAGAGTGTATTCTAAAGCAACGGGCGGAATTCGCGAAGACAATTTGCTAGAATCATATTTTTCGTGTTTTGTGGCAGATTTAACTCCAGTTTAACCTTGTGCTCAATTGTAAACTTTTTATGAACAAAGCTCTGGCATAGTCATATCGCTCTTGAAGGAAGGACTACAGTATGCGGCGCTTCGACGACGGCTCATCCTCATCGAACCAGAAAAACCTTTGGGCGCAGTACTGCGGTTTTTTAGACTTTTCAATGCACAAATTTATGACGGTGCAAGAGCGCCTTTTGATGGAGCAGCTTGTCCTATTGTCCCGCACGGGTCTGGGCAAGCGCTTTTTTGCTGAAAAAGCACCGCGCAGCATAGACGAATTCCGCGCCACGGTACCGCTTACCACTTATTCCGACTATTCGGCAATGCTCGCCAGCAAGCGGGATGACCTGCTCCCCGAAAAACCTTCGGTTTGGATACGCACCGCTTGGGAGGGCGGCAATCACCCCGTGAGATACGCCCCCTACACCCCTTCTATGCTGGAATCCTACAGAAACAATTTAATAGCCTCCATGGTGCTTTCCACCAGCACAGGGCGGGGCAAAACCGCTCTTCGCCCACGGGACAGCATACTTTGCGGAATGCCTCCCTTGCCTTACGAAACAGGGCTGCTACCGCATATTTTCGAGGGGCATCTCGACCTCAACTTCCTTCCCCCGATGTACGCCCACGAATCCATGAGCGTTGCCGACGCCGCAGAACTCGGGCTTCGCCTGGGTCTTAAGAACGGCATAGATCTGTTTTTCGGCATGGCAAGCTTTGCCTGCCGCCTGGGAGACAGTTTCTCCCTTGCGGAGCAAAAAGGCGGTGCTTCACCGCACGGGGAGCAGCGGCCGCAAAGCGAAGAGGAGCGCCGCGAGGTTGATGGCATCTCCTCCAGAGGAGCGGCGCGTATGCTCAGGGCTATTGCCCGGGCAAAGGCGGAAAAGCGCAAGGTCAAACCTGCGGACGCGTTTAGCCTCAAGGGGCTGGTTATCGCCGGGACAGACAGCGCGGTCTACAAAGAAAAGATTCGCGACCAGTGGGGCATCACTCCCCATGAGGTATCCGGCGGCGCCGAAGCGACCATCGTCGGCACCGAAACTTGGGCGCACAACGGGTTAGTGTTCTTCCCGGACAGCAATTTTTACGAGTTTATACCCGAGGCGGACATGCTCAAAAACGCCGAGGACCCCGAATTCGTTCCCAGGACGGTGCTCATGAACGAAATCCGCTCGGGCGAGAACTACGAGTTGGTGCTGACCACGCTCCACGGCGGGGCTTTCGTGCGCTATCGGCTGGGCGATATGTACAAATGCCTAAAAGAAAAGGACCGGGAAAACGGCATAGACCTGCCTCTTTTGCAATACCTCGACCGCGTTCCGAATGTCATCGACATCGCGGGGTTCACGAGGATAACCGCCGAAACGATTGACGAGGCGCTCGCGCTCTCCAAATTGCAAGTTTCCCGCTATTTTGCCATCAAGGAACACGACAGCCAAAAAAGACCATTCATGCACATATACATCGAGATGGACGAGGATGCGGTTTATTCCACCGCATCCACTGCAAACAACATCAGGGAGCAGCTATCGGTCTATTTCAAGTACCTCGAGTGCGAATACGGCGACTTGCAGCAGTTCTTCGGAAGGGATCCGCTTGTGGTGGATATTTTGCCCTCCGGCTGTATAGATGAATACGAAAACGCCACCGGCAAGTCGCTCCGCAAAGTCAACCCCTCGCGCTACGACGTTATTGAGCTCCTTCGAAAACTCCGTCCGACCACTTTTTTCAACTGATTCCAAGCGCTGAACAGCATCCTTTTCAATAAATCAGCAAAAAGGAGGACGCCGTGCTCTTACGCATAGTATATTGGAGCATTTCTGTTATCGCTTTGGCGTCCTACGCCATTTTGTTGATGATTTTTGCCATCTCCAAGAAGGACAGGAGCATTAAATCCTTTATGCTGGTGCTTGCCTTCCTGCTCGGGTGGGTGGGCGCCTCCCTACTCATGAAGCTCAACGCGCTGCCCGGTTTTGCCTTCTGGAGCATGCTCCTGACCGCTTTTATGATTGTAGTTCCCCAGGTGACTCTGAACTTTCTGACCGTCCTGCTGGACTTCGAGCCGGGCAGACTCAAGCGCGCGATTTGGTTCTTGCTGACCGCTGTGCTCGTCGGTCTCAACTTTACCGAGCTTTACATTTCGCACCGCGAGCTCATCAATTTGGGCAACGGCCTGAACACCGTCGCGTACACGCTGAATTGGCCTGTCGTCTTTCCCATCGCCTTCACCCTCGTCACGGTCATTGGTACGATGGTGCTGCTCAAAAAGGCTATGAACTCAGGCAAGGCTAACCTCAAAACCCTGCGACCTGTGATAATAGGTCTCGTGCTGATGTTTTTGGGGTATTTGACCAAGCTGGTACCCGTTTTGTGCCAATACCCGATAGAAGTGGTCGCAGGTCTCATCAACGCGATTCTGCTCATTCGGGTCATCTATTCAAAGAGGTTGTTCACCCTCAAGTTCGTGATGACCAGGGGGCTGCTGTTCGCCTTAATCGCTGTGCTGCTCACGATAGGCGTTACCTTTGCTAGCACCTATGTGAACGACGTGATCGCGTCCATCATACCCGAGGAAGGTTCGTTCAAAATGGTGCGGGCGGTGGTGTTCGCGTTCATTTTTGGCGTCGCCCTCCAGATTGTCTTCCTTTTCAGCCGATTCGTGGTAGATAGGTTTTTCGCAAATTCTGATTTCACCAGAAAGCAGGCACTTAGGAACTTCTCGGTCAAAATTGCCAACAATATCGATTTGGACAAGATACTTTCTGAAATAACCTGCGCTGTCAAGGAAGGTGTGCAGGCGACCGGGGTGTACGTGCTCCTTTGCGACCACGAACGGGAGTGCTACTACACCGCCCATTCGGGTAACGCGCTGGACAATCCCGACATTTCCATTTCCGTCAACAACCCATAGTCTCCTGGCTACTGGAAAACAACCGTTGCCTGCAAAGCAAGCAAATCACGACGCTGCCGTATTTTCGCTCGATGTGGTCCTCCGAAAAAGCACTGCTCAGGGAATACGAGATAAACATATTCATCCCCCTTATATGCAGGGATTCGCTCATCGGCATGTTGCTGCTGGCCCCCCCAGAGCGCACCAATGAATACTCCCTCGAGGATATGGACGTGCTCCTGTCCCTAGGCTCCTCTACCACCATCGCGATAGACAACGCGAGGATGTACGAAAGCGCGAAGCTCCAAGCGAGGACGGACGAGCTCACCGCGCTTTTGAACAGGCGCTCATTCTATGAGGATTTAGAAACCGAGGTCTCTCGCGCAAAAAGCGAAGGCAGCAGCCTTGGGCTCATACTTTTCGATATAGACATGTTTAAGCTCTACAACGACATGCACGGCTGTTACGAGGGCGACCTTGCACTGCGCCGCGTGGGCAGTATGGTTCAGAGCATAGTCGGTCTCGAGGGAGCCTGTTACCGCTACAGCGGCCAGCAATTCGCAGTATTTTTGCCCGGGACGGATGGGCACAGGGCAAAAACCGTTGCAGAATGCGTAAGGCGCTGCATAGAAGACGATTTTACGCACCACGAAGATCAGACCAAGCGCTTCCTGACCGTAAGCGGCGGAGTGTGCATATTCCCCCACACTGCCAGAAGCGCGGACGAACTGGTGCGCAGGGCGGATGCAGCTAAGGCAGCGGCGAAAAACGCAGGCAAGAACAGAATCCACCTGTATACCCCAGGCGCGAAGGAAAGCGGTGAGAAGCACAGCGAAATGCCCGGTGCGACTACGGTTTATGCCCTCGCCGCCGCGATTGATGCAAAGGATCACTTCACCTTCAGCCATTCCCAGAAGGTGGCGGATTACGTCGTCACCCTGGCCGTCGAGCTGGGGATGGACGAAAGCCAGATTCCCACCCTTCGGGAAGCCGCGCTGCTGCACGACATCGGCAAGATAGGCGTGCCTGAATCGATACTGGTAAAGCCCGACAAGTTGAACGAAGGCGAATACTGCACCATAAAACAGCACGTCGTCATGTCGATAGAGATAATCAAGCACCTTCCTTCGCTGAATTACATCATACCCACCGTGCTGTTTTATGGT
>CALNBC010000287.1 GCA_937874755.1 uncultured Clostridia bacterium | reverse complement strand
TGGCAGTCATCAACGGCAACTACGCCATCGACGCAGGTCTTTCCATCGCAGATGTCCTCGCCACAGAAGACAAGGATTCCGCCGCCACCGAGCGATATCTGAACGTGCTCGCCGTGAAGGAAGGCAATGAGGAGACTGAAGCGATAAAGGCGCTAGTGGCAGCGCTTAAGAGCGCAGAAGTCAAGGCGTACATCGAAACCACCTTCGGCGGCGCAGTAGTGCCCATGTTCTAATCCCTCGGTTTACTCTACTCGCCGCAAGTTACCTGTTCTAAGGTTAGCTTGCGGCGCTGTCATCATAAATGAGGTGTCATATTTTGAAAGACATTAACGACAATAATGTGCGCAGACTTGCCTTTGCAGGCTTGTTCACCGCACTTATCGCAGGCGCAACGCTTGTCCGTATTCCCATCCCCGCTACTGGCTACGTCAATCTGGGGGACGGCGTGATCTTCGCCGCTGCGGCTCTGCTCGGCCCTTTTGCGAGTATCGCCGCGGGTGTTGGCTCCGCCTTGGCAGACCTTCTCGCGGGATACAACTACTATGCGGTTGTTACATTCTTCATCAAGGGCGCGATGGGTCTCGTAGCCGGTGTAGGCCTGCATTATTTCAACTCCCGCAGGTCGCGCATGCGCACTTCTACCCCCCAAACGTCGCTCCCACGGGGACTCTTAGGCAACGTGATACTCTTTGCGCTGTGCGAGCTTATCATGGTGCTCGGCTATTTCTTCTTTGAGATGGTAATGTACAACGCCGCCACCGCCGCAGGCGCGCTTCTCCCCAACATCGGTCAGGGGCTGGCGGGCATTGTGCTCGGTTGCGTATTTGTTCCCGCCGTCCATCGCATTTCCTCCCGAATGTAATATCTGGCGATAATATGAGCGTTTGTACATTGCGGGCGCTCTTTTCATGCCTTTGTGGTTCATTGTTTTTTATTTTGCATTATCTAAGAACTGGTATTGCAGCAAAATCCCCGGGGATGTATTCCTCGGGGATGCTATTATTTTATGATGGTTGTTATTGGATGTTTTGTGGTTTAGAAAATACCGGGGTCTTCGCTGTTATCCAAATCGCCGCCCTCCGGATAGTCCGCACCCGAAGAACCTTCCACTTTGGTTCCGGGGGCAAACAAAGCCGCGCGCAGCTTTGTTTCAATCTCAGAGCAAAGCTCGGGATTGTCCTTCAGGAACTGGCGGGCATTGTCCCTTCCTTGCGCCATGCGAACGTCGCCATAAGAGTACCAGGAGCCTGACTTTGTGATAATTTTCTGGTCGGCGGCAAGGTCGACTATGGAGCCTTCCTTAGAAATGCCCTCGCCGTAAATTATGTCGAATTCGGCGATCTTGAAGGGTGGTGCAACCTTGTTTTTAACCACCTTGACCCTAGTTCTGTTGCCGACCAACTCGTTACCGACCTTCAAAACATCTATCTTGCGAACATCCAGCCTCATCGTGGCGTAAAACTTGAGGGCTTTGCCGCCAGTTGTGGTCTCGGGGTTTCCGAACATGACGCCTATTTTTTCGCGGAGCTGGTTGATGAATATCGCGCATGTGTTGGATTTTGAAAGGGCACCCGTCATCTTGCGAAGCGCCTGGCTCATCAGCCTAGCCTGTAGCCCCATGTGGGAATCCCCCATCTCACCATCGATTTCGGCTTTGGGGACAAGAGCGGCGACGGAGTCTATAACGACGATGTCAATAGCTCCAGAGCGTATGAGCGCTTCGGTGATTTCCAGCGCCTGCTCGCCATTGTCCGGCTGGGAGACGTACAGTTCGTCGATATTCACTCCAAGAGCGGCAGCGTATGTGGGATCTAGAGCGTGCTCTGCGTCTATAAACGCGGCTGTTCCGCCTGCCGCCTGTGCCTCTGCGATGGCGTGCAGCGCGACGGTGGTTTTACCAGAGGATTCGGGACCGTAAATCTCGACGATACGACCCCGGGGGAAGCCGCCGACGCCCAGCGCATAGTCCAGCGCCATGCAGCCTGAGGAAATAGTTGAGATGGCTATTCGGGATGCGCCGTCGCCCAACTTCATGACCGCACCCTTGCCGAACTGCTTTTCTATTTGACCCAAGGCGATTTCCAGCGCCTTCTGTTTTTCCACCGCCATGTAAATGCTCCTTACTGCAAGTTATTGTTAATATACCAATAATAACATGGTGCTTGTCCTAAGTAAAGCAAGAACGAAAATGTGTTCGCTTATTTGGGCAGTTGCAAATTGAGCACCGCCCTGCGTAACGCATCAAGGGCATTAAGAGTGACGCTAGTCCTCACGCGGTTGCGGAATCCCGAGGTTCGAACATAGAAGCTGTGGGTTAGTCCCTCTGCCGCAATTCCGACATACGAGGTTCCCGCGGGCACTCCTTCTGCATTCGGTCCAGGACCTGCCACGCCTGTTGTGGCGATGCCATATGTGGAACCAGTGCGCTCCCTGATGCATTTGGCCATCTCCGCCGCCACCTGAGGCGAGACCGCGCCGTTCTTCTTGAGTGTTTCCTCGCTAACTCCAAGCCGAAGCTTTGCGGGAATGCCATAAGCTACGATGCTCTCGAGCAGCACTTCAGAGGCACCGGGTACAGAGACGAGTTCAGAGGATACCATGCCGCCTGTAAGGCTCTCGGCGACGGAGACCGTTGCCTCCGCCTGCTTGAGTATGCGCACGCAGACTTCCGCCATGCTTTCGCCTTCGGTCGAATAAAGCCTGTCGCCCAGTCGTTCCCTGATTTTTTCGACGACGGGATCGATGAGAGCGCGGCCGTCTTCCTCCAAAGGGCAGGACGCGGTGACTCTAAGGCTTACCTCGGACAGCGCGGCGTAGGGGGCAATGGTCGGGTTAGTCTGACCTTCTATCAAATCCTTTAGCTCATGGGCGACGAAGGACTCACCTATGCCGAAAATACGCAGCATACGCGAGCAAATTCGTTTTTCCATGTGGGTGGAAAGAAACGGCACTACGCCCGATTCGAACATCGCCTTGAGCTCGTGGGGAGGTCCTGGGAGCACAATCAGGTGGCTCTTGCCGTCGAAGCAGATACAGCCAGGCGCGGTGCCGCAGCCATTGGGCAATATCTGAGCGCCCTCGGGGAATTCCGCCTGGCGGAAATTGTTCTCTGTAGTCTTGCGACCTGTTTTGGCAAAATATGCAACTATGGCATCCGCCGAAGGTTGGTGGAGCACCATGGGCTTTTTTAGGTGCTTCGCAACGGCTTCTTTGGTGATGTCGTCCTCCGTAGGTCCCAGACCGCCTGATAGGATAATGATATCCGCCCTTGAGCAGGCGGTTTCTATGGATTCGACCATCCTCGCCATGTTGTCGCCCACGACGGACTGGTGGTAAACGTCCACCCCGAATTCCTGCATTTTTTGAGAAAGATACTGAACGTTGGTGTTCAGTATCTGACCCATGAGCAGCTCTGTTCCGACGGATATGAGCTCAGCAATCATCGTTAATCATCACTTTCGAATTAGATTAGGTACTTCCAACCGGCTTTGAGGTAAGTGTAGCCGGAGATTACCGCGAGCACTGTGGAAATCCACATTAGTATTTGATCCATGGGTATGCCTATAAGCCCGAATATCGGGTTCTTTAGGATTATTAGAGGTATGGCGATTGACTGGGTCATGGTTTTTGCCTTGCCCCAGAAGTTGGCCGCCACGACGGGACCCTTGTCCGCCATGACAAGCCTGACGCCGCTCACCAAGAATTCACGGCTGACGACGATTATAGTCGGGATGGGCGAGAGCTGACCTGTGGAGTTGAGCATTACCATTGCGGCGACAACGAGTATCTTGTCCGCGATGGGGTCCATGAACTTGCCAAACACCGTTACCTGGCTGTTTTTTCTGGCGAGCCGGCCGTCGAACAGGTCGGTCAGTGCAGCTATTATGAAGATGGCGGCGGCTAGAATATAGGAGTATTCCCAGGGTATGTAGAACGCCGCCACCATAAAAGGCACAAGTATAATCCTAAGAAGGGTGAGTTTGTTTGGAGTGTTCATTTGGTCTCCTCCCCGTAAAGGTCATATTCTGTTACCCGGTCAATCCTCACCTTGGCGAATTCGCCCGGTGCCTTGCCTTTTGCGCCCGCAAAGAACACCAAACCATCTATCTCCGCCGCTTCGCCATAGGACCTTCCGAAATACTTGTTGGCTTTGCCGTCGTACCCTTCGACGAGCACATCAGTGACAGTACCGATTCTACGTGCCGCCAGCTTTGCCGAAACACCCCGCTGAATGCTCATCAGCTTATCCAACCTACGCCGCTTTTCTTCCTCGGGAACCTGGTTAGGCATATTCGCAGCCGCGGTGCCTTCTTCGGGCGAAAACGCGAACGCGCCCATGCGGTCGAAAGGGTGCGCCTGCACAAAATCACAGAGATTCTCGAACGCCTGCTCGGTTTCCCCCGGGAAACCCACCATATAAGTCGTCCTCAGTATATAAGATGGGTCGCGCCGTCTTAGGTCGTCTATCAAGTCGGCGTACTGCGCGGCTGTGCCCCTTCTGTTCATCGCTTTGAGCACTGCATCGTCCGCGTGCTGAAGAGGAATATCCAAATATCTGACGACCTTGGGGAGCTTTTCTATCGCGCTTAGCAGCTCGTCATCCATATCGTCCGGGTAAGCGTAGAGTATTCTTATCCATTTGGCATCCGTGTCCGAAAGGCGCTTTAGCAGTTCGGGCAGCAGCCTCTTTTTTGCCGTATCGGTGCCGAAGCGCGTCGTGTCCTGGGCAATTATTTCGAGTTCGACCGCGCCATGAGCAACCAGCGCTTTAGCTTCGGAGACGACGTCCTCAATAGATCTGCTGTTATACGCCCCGCGAATGAGGGGGATTGCGCAGTAGGCGCAATGCCCCTCATTCGCGGGGCGTATAACAGCAGATCTATTGAGGAGTCGCGACTCCGCTTCAGCAGATTCGCCAGCCAACTTTGCGAGTGCGGGAACGAGCTTTTCGTACTCCCGAACCCCCAGCCAAATGTCCACCTCGGGCAGTTCCTTTGGAAGGTCGTCTTTGTATCTCTCAGAAAGGCAACCCGTTACCACCAGCGCCTCACACCTGCCCTCGGTTTTGTAGCGCGCCATTTCCAATATAGAATCTATCGACTCCTTCTTGGCGGGCTCTATGAAGCCGCAGGTGTTGACTATCAGAACTTGCGCCTCCTTGGGCTCTGCGGTTAGCGCATAACCTGCGCGCTCAAGATAGCCAAGCATGAGCTCGGTATCCACCCTGTTCTTCGAACACCCTAAGGATACTACTCCTACCCTCTTTTTGGGGGTATTATGTGTACTTGCCATATAGTGAATTAGCCTTTCGTAATGTAAATTTAATCAGAATCAGGAACCCAAATCGGGTATGTTCGGCGGTCTGCCGAACATCTCCTCGAATTTGGCGCGACCTATTAGCAACTTCCTCGGCTTGCTGCCCTCGAATCCGCTGACAATGCCCATCTGTTCCATGATGTCTATCAGCCTTGCAGCGCGGTTGTACCCGACGCGCAGCCGCCGCTGAATCATCGATATGGACGCCTGTCCTGTAGCCAGAAACACCTCTACGGCTTCGGGGAGTAGTTCGTCTTCAAAATCGGCAGATGAGCCGGATTCGGCGCCGGGTATTTTGCCCGCCGCGATGGTCTGGGCGACTTCTTCGTCTATTTCACCCATGCCTTTGTTGGTTTCGAAGTAGTGGTGTATCTTCTCTACCTCGAGGTCGGTAACGAGAGCGCCTTGGATGCGCTTGGGCTCGCCGCCCGAATGGCTGAAAAGCATGTCTCCCTTGCCGAGAAGTTTCTCCGCACCCGAGGTGTCGAGTATAATGCGCGAGTCGGTGGAGGATGCCACAGCGAAGGCGATGCGGGTGGTGATGTTCGCCTTGATAAGCCCGGTTATAACGTCCGCCGAAGGGCGCTGGGTGGCGACGACAAGGTGTATCCCTGCGGCGCGCCCCAACTGGGCGATGCGGCAGATGCTGTCCTCTACTTCGTCCGGCGCAACCATCATGAGGTCGGCGAGCTCGTCCACTATGACCACTATGCTGGGGAGCTTATCCTCCCCTTCAGAGGTCACAATGGAGTTATACCGCGAAAGTTCCCTCGCTCCCCTCTTTTTAAACAGATTGTAGCGCTGTATCATTTCGTTTACTGCCCAGCGGAGCGCTCCTGCCGCCTGTTTCGGCTCGGTCACTACCGGTATAAAAAGGTGCGGTATATTATTAAACACCGACAGCTCGACCACCTTAGGGTCTATCATTATCATACGCACGTCCTCGGGGGCGGCGTGGTATATGATGCTGCATATTATTGCGTTTATGCATACGCTCTTGCCCGAACCGGTAGAGCCTGCGATGAGCAGGTGGGGCATCTTTGCGATGTCCGCCATCGCAAGTTTGCCGGAAATATCCTTGCCTAGGGCGATGGAAAGGGGCGATTTGGAGGATTGGAACTCGGGCGACGCAACCACC
>CALNBC010000286.1 GCA_937874755.1 uncultured Clostridia bacterium | reverse complement strand
GGCACAGGCCTCGTAACCTATATCCGAACTGACTGCGCCTCGCTGGAAACGCGGACGGAGTCAGTTCGGATATAGGTTACGAGGCCTGTGCCCACGCCCTTGATTTCAACGCCTTCATAAAGCTGCTGGGCGATGAGCATGGTGCGCTTGGTGGTGAAGCCGAACTTCCTCGCAGCTTCCTGCTGAAGGTTGCTCGTCGTAAAGGGGGGAGGTGCGTACCTTTGCTTTTCGCCCTTTTTGACCTCTGCCGCGCGATAAGTTGCGCCTTCCAAAGCGGTCTTTACCGCCATTGCGTCCGCCTCGCACTTTGCCTCGTATTTCTCGCCGTTTTTTGAGACCAGCTTGGCTTCGAAGGACTTTTTTGCCTTATCTGCCGCAAGCATGGCGGTAATAACCCAGTATTCCTCGGGAACAAAGGCGCGGATTTCGTCCTCCCTGTCGCACAGTATGCGAGTGGCGACGGACTGCACCCTTCCGGCGGACAAGCCCTTCCTCACCTTTGCCCACAAAAGCGGGCTGAGTTTATAGCCGACGAGTCTGTCGAGCAGCCTTCTCGCCTGCTGGGCGTCCACAAGATCCAAATCCAACTTCCGCGGGGATTTTATTGCGTTCTTGACCGCGTTGGGGGTAATCTCGTTGAACACTATGCGGCACTCTTCATCTTCCCCGATTCCCAGCACCTGTGAGAGATGCCAGGATATAGCTTCGCCCTCGCGATCAGGGTCGGTCGCAAGGTAAACGCGGTCGGCGTTTTTGGCTTCCTTGCGGATGCGGTCGAGCACCTCGCCCCTTCCGCGAAGCGTTATGTATTTCGGGGTAAAGTCGTTTTCGACATCCACCCCCAGCTGGCTCTTCGGCAGGTCACGCACATGACCGTTGCTGGCGACTACTTTGTAACCCTTGCCTAGGAACTTGGTTATGGTCTTTGCCTTCGCAGGGGATTCGACCACAACGAGCTTGCCGCCCTTTGCACTCCTTTTTGCCGCGGGCTTTTTTGAAGCGGCAGAGGGTTTCTTTGCAGCTGCAGTCTTTTTAGCAGGCGCCTTCTTCGCCGCCGGTTTCTTTTCTTGATTTATTTTCTCTTCGTTAGCAGTAGTTTTATGCGTTTCCGCCATTATTTCTCCTCTTGAACCACATCTATAAGGTCGTTTCTTTCTTAATAATTAATATAGTGATATTCCATACAAGATTTCCGCTCTATTATTCCTTGCAATGCAAGTTTTGTCAATAGCGAAAGCAATCGGTTCATGGGAACTCCAATGCGCTCGAATAGTTCATCGGCGGTCAAATCCGCCTCCTTGAGGCAGTTTATAACGCTCTTCTCCTCATCGCTGAAAAGCGCATCCTTCGCCGACTTTATCGGGATTGTGTTCCAGCCCTCGTACCTTTCGAGTATATCCTCCGCCTTGATTGCGAGTATAGCGCCCTCCCGCAGCATTTCGTTGCTGCCCTCACAATAGGGGTCCTCCACTCTGCCGGGTAGTACGAAAATATCCCTTCCTCCGTCCAATGCGAAGTTGATCGTGTGCCATGTGCCGCTTTTCTTGCGCGCTTCGGCGACTAATACGCCGCTGCTGAGCCCCGCGATTATGCGGTTCCTGGGCGGAAAGTCGCCTGCGAGTGCCGGACGGCCGATGGGTTGTTCCGAGATTACAAGCCCATGCTCGAGTATACGCGAATATAGGCGGGAATGCTCCATAGGCGAGGGTGTATCCACCCCGCTTGCCAGTACGGCGATAGTCGCCATGGGTTCGCCTGAGGAAATCGCGCCTTCGTGCGCCGCAGCATCCACCCCTAATGCCATGCCCGAAACCACTGTGACACCCGCTTCCGCAAGCCTTTTGGCAATCCGCTTGCTCAACCTTTTGGCGTAATCCGAACAGTTCCTGCTTCCCACTATCGCAATCGAACGGGAAAGCGAGGAAAGCGCGCCGTTCCCCCGAACGAAAAGCACTCTGGGCGGGTCGAAAATCTCCTTCAATATAAAAGGGTATTCGGTATCCTCCGGGCAATACACACTAATGTTCAGCTTATCGAGCGTTTCATGCAGCGAGTCGAGTTCGCCAGCCATGCTGGAGCGGGTCAATTCGGGGTACAGCGCATTTGGCAACGCATTTGAGCGCACCAATTCGCCGCCCTTTGAGCGTTCGTACACCGCCTTTGCGGAGCCGTTCTTCTCGATGAGTATATCCATACGAAGGTTGGTCATCCCCCGCACGCTTTTCAGCCACGCCCTGTGCAGCGCTTCACTCTCATTCATATCAAATCCCTCTCAAAGCCGTCTGCAGCGAGGTATTGAAGCGCTTCGGCAAGATGTTCCGCCTTGATAAGCGCGGACTTTTCAAGATCCGCGATGGTTCTTGCAAGTCTGAGAGTCCTCGCGTTTCCTCTGCCGCTCATGCCGCGCAGGTCAAACTCCGAACGGTAAAGCGCATTTGCGTCTTTATCCAGCCTGCAGTAGCGCACTATTTCCTTCTGGTTCATGTGCGCGTTGCAATAGCGACCCGTGTCTTTGAAGCGCTCCATCTGTATCCTCCGGCAATCGTTTACCCGCTCCCGCACAGAGGCGGAACTTTCCGCTGAAGCGGACGCATCGAAGAGGTCGTCATAGCTAACTTCGGTCATTCGAACAAAAATATCCATCCTGTCAAGCAAAGGACCGCTCAGCTTGTGGCGGTAGCGCGCCATCGCTATCGGAGAACAGGTGCACTCCCTGCCCTTCGAACCGCTGTTGCCGCAGGGGCAAAGGTTCATCGCCGCGACGAGCATAAACCGCGCCGGGTAAGTCGCACCCGCGTTAGCTCTTGAAACAGTAATCAGCCCATCTTCCATAGGTTGGCGCAGCGCCTCGAGCACCGTCCTTGGAAATTCAGGTATTTCATCTAAAAACAACACTCCGAGATGCGCAAGGCTAATCTCACCCGGCATCGCAGCAGCCCCGCCGCCAACGACTGAAACCGCTGAAGCAGAATGGTGGGGTGCTACGAAGGGCCTGCTCTTAACCACACCGCCCTTGAGCTTTCCGGCAGCGGAGTGGATGCGCGTTATCTCCATCGCCTCTTCGAAGGTGAGGTCGGGCAGTATGGTGGGCAGCGCCCGGGCAAGCATAGTCTTGCCGCCTCCAGGCGGGCCGGCTAACAGCATATTGTGCCCGCCTGCGGCAGCGACCTCCGCCGCGCGCTTAGCGGTGTACTGACCGCGGATAAGCGCCATGTCTGAATCGCCCTGTTCGAAGGAAGGTTGCCACTCGCCGGGGGTGTGCGGCTGGAACTCCTTTTTGCCCGCAAGGCATTCGCAAAGCTCGGATAGACTGTCCGCCGCGAGCACCCGAACGCCCTTGACTAAGGCGGCTTCCTCGGCGTTCTCCTTGGGAAGTACGATTTCGGCAATCCCCTCTTCTTTGGCGCATATCGCCATGGCGAGAGCACCGCGAACGGGGCGAATTTCACCCGATAGTGAGAGTTCGCCGACAAACATTCTGTTTATCAGCGACTCGCCTTTCAAAAAGCCCGCCGCGCACAGCATCGCCAGCGCCACGGGCAAATCGTATATCGTACCCTCTTTTTTGAGGTCCGCCGGGGCAAGGTTGACCACCACCCTTGAGGGCGGGAATGGAAAGCCGCAATTTTTTATAGCTGCACGCACACGCTCCCGGGATTCGGATACCGCCTTACCCGGCAGTCCTACCGTTTCGTGGGAGGGGATGCCGCCGGAGATATCTACCTCGACGGTGATGAGCCTTCCCGATATACCGCTTAGACCGCAGCTTAGCACCCTTGAATTCATATCACTTATCCTTCTTAAACACGAACAGCCTGTTCCCAACAAAATTGACCGCGATAGAGAACGGAAGCGAAATCGCCTTTGAAACCAGCTCGTTGAACCCGAACTCGTTATTGCATAGCGCCTGAACTCCGATGGAAACTCCTAAAGCCACAAGATTCACCATTATGAAGGCGAACACCCTCCCCGCCGTATCGCGCTTGTCCCCGAAGGTCCAGCGGGAATTCATGATGTAGCTGTTCAGCATACCGCAGACGTAGGATATGATTTGGGCGGGTATGAAGTGTAACCTTAACGCAATCAACAGGGTAAAAACCAGATAATCGACTGCCGAGTTTATAATCCCTACAGCATTGAATTTTATAAATTTTACGAATTCGTCCTTCAAAGCGCGCTCCTTATCAGATAAAGAAAGTCCAGGAAGCAAACCACCGCAAGCCCGAAGCGTACCACCGGGGCACTTCAAGACCTGCAATTACGGGGTAAAACGCTATAAATAATATCAACGCTACGATGGGCA
>CALNBC010000285.1 GCA_937874755.1 uncultured Clostridia bacterium | reverse complement strand
GGTAACGTGCGCTCTCCAGATCAAAATCCTCACTGACGCCTGTGCCTATGGCTGGGGGTTTTTGTTGTTTATCGGGTCGTCAGCGGTGGTGTCCACATTGTACCAGTCGCCGCCGATCTTGACTTTGACATAGGCGTGGGTCGCCTTGGTCGAATTGTTGGTGGCGCGGACAATCACATTCTCCAGCCCGGCGAGGGTGTAGAGCATGCCTGTCGCTTCGGCGTAGCCCTGGCAGGCGGCCTTGCCCTCAACGATTGCACCGTAAGCGGTGGCGCCTACATCGGCTGTGCTGTAGACCACGTTTTCACAGAGGTAGTCGTGGATTGCGAGAGCCTTGTCGTAATCGCTCATACCGGACTTGATGAGGGAGGACAGTATGCTGGTCGCCTTGTTGTTCAGCGCTTTTGCCTTGCTGTCCGTAATGGCGGTGCCGTCCTTGTAATGCTTGAGCACGAGACCTGCAGAGGTATAGTTGATTTTCGCGTACACGGTCTTGGAGGAAGCATCGATGGAGTATGTTACGGTGGAGCCGAGCTTCGCAGCCTTCATTTCTGCTTCGGATAGCAGGTAGCCATACACCGAGTCCGCCTTCGCGCTGGGCAGAATCCGCTCGAGTGTGGAGCTGTTGGTGCTGTTCACCTTGAAGCTGAAGGAACTGCTGAAGTTGGAGAGATGGTAATCGAGCAGCTCGGTCACCTGTTCCTTGGTGGTGTAAAGTGTATAGTTGGGCTTGCTCGCCGAATAGAACTTCGGGCTGAGCTTTGATGTGCCTGTGCTGCCCGTGGAGGCGGTAAGGCTCTTGAAGTTGCAGTAGCCGGTGACGGAGCCGTACTCAACCTTTGCCCAGCCGGAGGTATACTTGGTCAACAGGGTGACTTCTGCGCCCTTTTTGGCCGTTGCCAGCAAGCTCGAGGAGCCGCTCCTGGACTTGTATATCTTCATCGTGGTGGTGCGCACGGTATAGGTCTTATTGTCGGTCGAAGTGCTGCCCGAAGAGGAACCGACCTTTGAGCCGAGGGAAACGTACTTCGCCATAACATAGCCGACTTTGTTGGCTTCGGTGGTGATTTTGTACCACTTTTCGCCTGAGCGGGTGGTCTGGGCACTTACGGTAATCGAGTCGCCATTGCGTAGCTTGTCTACAACGGAGGCGGAGGTGCTCGCTGTCTTGCGGACGTTGAGGGTACCGCTGCCAAGCTCAATGGTAGCTTTATAGGATGCGGCCGATGCGCCCACGGGCAACACAGCCACCAGGCTGAACGCCATAATCAGCGCCAGCAGCAGGGACAGAGTTTTTTTCATTGAGTGTCTTCCTCCATATTCTATATTCGCACGTTCTCATGTGTCGATTGTATTATAGCAAATAATGGGTACAAAGCTATAAAAATACTGAGAAGAAAAGTTGAATAATCTGTAAATCATACCAAAATCGCCCCTTGCCAATTTTGGGTGTAATGACCAAAACAAGGGGAAGGGAGAACATTCCCTTCCCGCGTTGGGCTTCGCGCCGTTAGGAGATTATGTCTCCCTGGTAGCTTATCAAAGAAGCGTCGTACATTCCCTCGAGCTGGGAGAACTTGTCAATAAAGCTGGCTTCCTCGTCCCTCAGGCGCAACTCGACCGTCATCTCGACGGAGTTGCCGCGCACCGTGCGGCTCTTGAGCGCCTAGGTCAAAGTGCATCACGAGCAGGTAGGGCAGCGCTGTGCGAAACTTGAATACGGAGAGCAGCACCATCAAAAGCCCTATAGCCAGCGAACCGACAACACCGACAGCCCAGAAATTCGCGCCCATGCAGATGCCTACGGCGATGCCCCAGAACATGAACATGGTGTCCATCGCGTCCTTTACGGCGGTACGGAAGCGGACGATGGATAAAGCGCCTACCATGCCCAGGGAAAGCGTAAGGTTGCTCGTGATGGGCAGTATGATAAGTGCGGTTATCATGGTGACCATCACGAGCGAAAGCCCGAAATTGCGGGAGTACATAACGCCCGAGAAGGTCTTTCGGTAAATAAAGAAGATGAATAGCCCCACTGCGCAGGCGAGAAGCAGGGTTATGATGACGTTCAGCGGCGAAAGCGAGCCGCCGGACATGTCCGTCATCGAGGATAGCACGTCCTTAATCGAAGTGGTGCCGTCGTTCATTGGGTTGCCTCCTGAAATTTAGATAATTGCTTTTTCTGATTCAGTACTTTATAAATGCGCTACTCGAATTTTCTGCAGATGAGGTACTTTGAAGCGGCGGAACGCATTGTGTAATCCGTCTGCACCAGCCGGTGGTAATAATCCGGCAGGTATTCGTTGAACTTCACCTCGAGTATTAGGTCGTAGGATTTCAGCGCGGGGACAGTGGGCAAATTCGGGTCAAAAAGGCTCGTTGAGAATACGCCGGTGCGAAGGTCCCTGTCGAAGGTGATGCGAACGTCCTGGTAGCTGGCGACAAAGGGTGTGCGCACATAGTCCACTATGACCACGGGCCTAAGCAGCCTGCAGGACATCTGGTAGTAAAGCTCCCTCGCCAAGGGCGCGTCGTGGTAGATGAGGTTCTGCCAATTCCCGGCGCAGATTTCGTCGCAGAGCTCGCGTGAAATAGGAGTCGAGTACTTTCGGATGTAAGAGCCGACTTTTTGCTTGCATTCGAGGGAGATATAACTATCTGAAAAGTTGTAAATTCTGATGCGGTACTTTTTTCGCTCGTCCACACCGTCTACCTTTTCGCGGGCTGCGGTGTCCACCGCATCGTCAAAGTAAAGGCTTCGGATATGGTATTCGCCGTATTCATTGGCGTTCCTGTCCAAATCCATGGTCAAGGCGAGGCGGGTTTTGAGCTCGACCGCCGTCCCTTGGTTTATGAAATACTTCAATTCGTGGCGAAAGGGCTGGTCTTTTTGCATGGGCATGCTGTCTCTCCTTTGGCTACTCATTGCGCTATTCTAGCTCCAGCGCGTCTTTTTCGCCGAATAGCTCTTTCGTTTTCGAATCGGACAAATCGAAGTAATTCTGGATGCTGTCTATCATGTAGTTCCTGCGCTGGCGGGCGAAGTTGCGCATACTTTTAACGCAGGCCTTCCAGTTGCCAAACCCTCCGCCTTGCGGCCATCGGTCGCCGTCGCCGCCCTCCCTGCCGATTTCGTCGTATATGGCAGAGGAAGTTTCTTCTATCTTCGCGAGCACGTTTTCGGGAGTGTATATGCTGTTGAGCAATTCGGCGGCGCGGGTTATGAACTTTTGCCTAAACTGCTCATTCTGCATGAGCGAGCGCGTCAGCTGAGTGGAAAACCCTTTGCCCACGCCGTGACCGGCAGGGTCGGTAAAGCGGGTCACAAAGTCCCTTTCCGCCCCGAGGAAGGTCCAGCAAAAATCGTAATAGAGCCAGCGCCATTTGCCGTTGACGGGGTCGTCGCTCCGCTCTCTAAAATACTTGATGTTCCCCGAATCGGTGTTGGCGACGTACATCTCCGATACGAGGTATTCGATGTAATTGTCTACATCTATCTTGTCGGCGAGCTGTGCGTAGTTTTCGTCGCTTGCGAAGTTGGTGTTGGCGCACCAGCTTATCATGTCTTTATATGCCTTGTTGTCCCCCTGAAGGGCGGTGCCGTTGCCCACGAGGAGGTCAATATTCTCGGCGTCCACCTCGGGATAATGGGCGGCGATGAAGTCCTTGTTTATCTTTTCGCGGATGTTGTAAACACCGAAATACTCCCCGTTTATGTATAGCACCGCCTGGCGGTACGCCTGCACCTCGAGGCTGGTAGTCTCGTCCACAAGACCGGTGGAGACTATGTCCTTTATCTTGGTGACGGTGTTGTCCTGCCCGCCGGCGCGCAGAACAAGGGAGGAATAGCTTTGCATATCCCTGTTCTCGAAAACAGGGTAATTTATGCTGTTTGCGCCGTACTGGCTCCTGCTCATTAGGGCGAAACCCTTCTGGTCGCGCATCCTGGAGTATGCGCCGAACATTCGAATGGCCAGCTGCTGATTTACTTGGGCGTTGCCCTTACCGTCGAATATCTCGACGTTGCATTCCCGCTCCCACTCTTTTTGGAAGTTCGCCGTCCTGTAAGTCGGCGCTTCGCCGGGGTTCGGACCCATGGCATATATTCCCCTGTCCTCGCCGTAGAGGTCGTCGGGGTTCATGGCGACAAAAACTACGGAGAGCGCGTCGCTATGGGGGCTGTCTATGAGGTAGCTCGATGTGGTCGGCGGGCTGGAGAGGTACCCGTCCTTAAACGCCGTGGCGCGTACCGAGGTGGTCTTTTCTATAGTAAAAGGACCGGTGTACCTCGTGTCCGATTCGTC
>CALNBC010000284.1 GCA_937874755.1 uncultured Clostridia bacterium | reverse complement strand
CATCGGACCCCAAGCACCGGCGCAACAAATCGCCACAGCTAAAGCATCCGCAGCATCGTCTGGCTTTGGAGCGTACTTGAGCCTGAGCTGCACACGCACCATTTCCTGCACTTGCTTTTTTTCTGCGTGACCGTAGCCCACAGTTGCCAGCTTGACTTGCATGGGTGTGAATTCGTACATCGGAAGGCCTGCTTCCTCCGCCGCGAGCAGTAATACCCCCCTCGCGTGACCCACGGGTAGCGCCGTGTTGACGTTATGATAAAAAAAGAGTTCCTCGAAGGCGACGGCATGAGGCGCGTATGATTCTATCAGGCTCTTCATGCCCATATATACAAGATTCAGTCGCCTAGGGAGCGGCAAACCGGACGCAGTTTCTATCACTCCGTAATCAACAGGGGACAATCTTGCCTTATCTGACTCTATCACTCCGTACCCCACAGTGGCGAGCCCGGGATCGATACCGAGAATTCTCAAGTAATCACCTTTTGTTCTACTCCCTGACGGGTTCTATTATATCTGGTTTATTTTATCACCGAACGCATGGTTGCACAAGGCGGGCAACTGCAAGATGGAAAAGTGCGGTATAAATCCAAAATAGGACTTGCATATTATTTCAATAGTATGTATAATTACGCATGATATGAACATTAAACGGAGGCTCAAAGAAATGGCAAAGCAAAAAATCGTTCTCGCCTATTCGGGTGGACTGGATACTTCGATAATCATACCGTGGTTGAAGGAAAACTACGACTGCGATGTTATCGCCGTTGCTGCAGATGTCGGTCAGGGCGAGGAACTTGAACCCCTGCATGAAAAAGCGAAAAATACCGGAGCGGAAAAGCTGTATATAGTCGACCTTAAGGACGAATTCGTAACCGATTTTATTTGGCCTACGCTCAAAGCGGGCGCGATGTACGAGAATACCTACCTCCTAGGCACATCCATGGCGCGCCCCGTCATCGCGAAGGCTCTGGTGGATGTCGCCCACAAGGAAGGCGCTACCGCTATAGCCCACGGTTGCACAGGCAAGGGCAACGACCAGGTGCGCTTCGAGTTAACCATCAAGGCGCTCGATCCTTCCTTGAAGATAATCGCCCCTTGGCGGCTCTGGGATATAAAATCCCGCGAGGAGGAAATCGATTACGCCGTTGCACGGGGAATTCCAGTTCCCGTCAGCAAGGAGCGCCCCTATTCGATGGATAGAAACCTCTGGCATCTTTCCCATGAGGGCGCTGACCTAGAAGACCCGGCGAACGCCCCACCTGACGACCTTTACTTGATTACCAAAAATCCTAAGGACGCGCCGGACGGGGCGGAGATAGTGTCTATCGGGTTTGAAAAGGGTATACCCGTTTCCGTGAATGGCGAGCAGCTCGCTTCCGTCGCGCTCATCGAAAAGCTAAACGCTATTGGCGCAAAACACGGAGTTGGAATAGATGATATGGTGGAGAACCGTCTGGTTGGTATGAAAAGCCGCGGCGTTTACGAAAACCCAGCCGGGACTATGCTCTACGCCGCGTTGAAGCAGCTTGAAAGCATCACTCTTGACCGCGACACATTGCATTACAAGCACCAAGTCGCCCTGCGGTATTCCGAACTGGTGTACAACGGCCAGTGGTACGCGCCCCTCAGAGAAGGACTGGACGCGTTTATGGATTCCATCCAGCAGAACACGACGGGCGAGAGCAAGCTTGAGCTATACAAGGGGCGCTGTTACAACGCCGGAGTGACTTCTCCCTTTTCGCTGTACAATCCCGAGTTCGCTACATTCGGCGAGGACGCAGTTTACAATCAAAAGGATTCAGAAGGGTTCATCAATCTGTTCGGTCTGCCCATGACCGTGGCTGCGTTGATGAAAAAGTCTTTAGAGAAGTAATAAAGTTGCGAAGCCCCGCTGCTCCTAATAAGCGGCGGGGCTTCTTAATTGAGGCTACATGAACAGAAGGTCGGCGTACATCGCGACGATAACGAGCGAACCGCCCAGCAACATCATCATCGGCAACCATTTCGCCATGCGCCTGCTCGGATTCCCCAGTGTCCACGCGCCGTAAACCATCAGCACCGCAGCTAGGATCCAGTAAAGCCACGCTTTTGAAGTGTAATCCCGCATAGAATCTTGCTTCGCTACGGCGAGCACGAAACGGTGCGCCTCAGGCTTGCTTATGGAATTGCCAACATTGTGCGTTTCGTCTGGTATGAAGGATTCCTCTTGGAATTTGCCGTCTTTCTTGAATAATTTCCCAGTGACCACCGAACTCACTTCCCCTTCGGGTGAAGTGTAGGTTACGACCATTCCGCCGCAGTCCAAGCAACTTTCGCCGTTGACCTTTGAGCCATCTTCCGCGGTAAACTCGAAGGTTTTTGAGGAAAAACTCTCTGAACTAGAGGCGAGAGTATATCTCTTCCCGCCGAAGTCGGCGGTTGCGGTACGCCCAGTCAAAACAAATAGACCTGCACCAGCGGCCAGTAAAAACACTAGCACGCCGATCAGCACTAATTTTCTCTTCATGTTGTACCCTCCTAATGCGCTATTTTGGATTATATCACAGTATGCGCTTGCATGGCGATATCTATCTTTGCTATCATGAACCATCAGAATGTTACGGAGTAATTATCAATGAAGCTTTGGAGCGGACGTTTTCAAAAAAACACCGATGCGGCGATGGATGCCTTCCATTCGTCTATTTCATTCGACTGTAGAATGTACAAGCAGGATATTACGGGATCCATAGCCCACGCTACCATGCTGGGCAGGCAGGGAATAATCCCGAAAGAGGACGCGGTAAAAATAGTCGACGGTCTTATCTCTATTCTCTCGGACATCGAAGCGGGCAAGATCGAATTCACCGAAGGTGCCGAGGATATTCACATGAACATCGAATCCTTGCTTACTGAAAGGATAGGCGAAGCAGGCAAGCGAGTTCACACCGGAAGAAGCAGAAACGACCAGGTTGCACTTGATATGCGGATGTATATGAAATCCGCGATAGACGAGGTTCGCGCTCGACTCAAAGCACTGGTCGAAGCGCTGATTGCGACCGCGGAAGCGAATACGCTGACAGTCATGCCCGGGTACACCCACCTGCAAAAGGCGCAACCCGTAACGCTGGCACACCATCTGCTGGCATATGCCGAAATGTTCTTGCGGGATTTGGACAGGTTTGCCGATTGCAAGCGCCGCACGGACGTGCTTCCACTGGGGGCGGGGGCGCTGGCGGGTTCTACCTATCCCCTAGACAGGGAGTTCGTCGCATCCGAGCTCGGATTTTCAGCGGTTTCACGGAATTCAATGGATAGTGTATCCGACAGGGATTTTTGCATCGAGTTCTGCTCCTGCGCTTCCATCGCTATGATGCACCTTTCGCGGTTTTGCGAGGAGCTGATACTCTGGTCTTCGGACGAGTTTCGATTTGTCGAGATGGACGACGCTTATTCCACAGGTTCATCCATCATGCCCCAGAAGAAAAACCCCGACGTTGCAGAGCTTATACGCGGCAAAACAGGCAGAGTTTACGGTGACCTCACCGCCCTATTGACTGTTATGAAGGGGATTCCGCTCGCCTACAACAAGGATATGCAGGAGGACAAGGAGTCCACCTTTGATGCTTTTGACACTCTTTCTGCCTGTTTGGACATGTTTACCCGCATGTTTAAAACGCTGAAGTTCAACACATCAAACATGAAAAAAGCCGCGGGGCGCGGCTTTACGAATGCTACGGACGCTGCGGATTACCTCGTCAAAAAAGGGCTGCCCTTCCGCTCTGCCCACGAGGCGGTCGGCAAGCTGGTATTCCATTGCATTGAGGAGGGCAAGGCGATAGACGAATTGTCGCTCGAAGAACTAAAGGAATTCTCGCCTCTCTTTGAAAGCGACGTTTACGATTCCATTTCCCTCACCACTTGCGTCAGCGGTCGCGCTCTGCGTGGCGGACCAGCGCCGGAAACAGTTAAATCCGCCATCGAAGAAATAAGAGAGAAACTCGAAACAGTCTAGCAGGTTTTCGATAAGCCATCCTTAAGACCGATTTCCTAATGGGGAACAAATTTCGCGTTGTATCGTTTCTAAGGTAAGAGCCAATGAAAAGGAGGTAGTGCCATGAAACGATATGGAATACTTTTGCTGTGCGTTTTCGCCCTTGCGGCATTTGCGGGCGGCTGTACGACAAATGATGCACCAAAGGCGGAAAACATCACCTTTACCGCTATAATCGAAGCTGTGAACGACAATTCCCTACTGGTTACCACCGGCGACGATGTGGGGTTTGACAAAGCCAGCGTCGGCTTTGCCGCTGATATGCCTTTACCAGAATTTGAGTTTAGTGTTGGTCAGACAGTGAGCATCACCATACTGCCTGAGATTGCCGAAAGTTACCCCGTCCAGGTTAGGGCTGTCTCGATAGACCTCGTGTCTGATGCAGAAGCTGAACCAGAAGCAAGCCATCCGGCTTTTACCGCATACTATTACCGCGCCGATTCCCTAGGGGAAGCTGGGATGGATTTCCTTTCCGACCGCATTCTGAACATAGATAAAATGGCGATAAGCAGCGTTCGGCATATCCCCGTCATGCTCATCGGCAGCTCTGCAGAACTAAACGAATTTATCGAGAAGGGCAGCGCGCAATACCAGTTTGACCAGTCCTACGGCGAAACGGGAGCTTTTTCGGAGATAACGAACGAGTATAACGACGTCTTCTTTGAGGAGAACGTGCTTTTGGTGCTCTTCACCACCGAAACCAGCGGATCCATCAGCCACACAATTAAAGATGTCCGTACCGAAGGCGACGCATTATCGGTGTTAGTCACCGCTACCGAACCCGATATCGGCACGGCCGATATGGCCGATTGGTTCCTCGTGGTATCCCTAGAAAAAAGCGTCATAGAGGGCTGTTCATCCTTTGACGCATGGTATGAATAATTCGCGCGAGAAACAACAGCTAGCATTCAAAAGGGATCGGAATCCAGTTCCGTTCCCTTTTGAATTTGCTAAGCGGAAGCAAGCGAATGCAAAGATATTTCTTTCCCTTCGTCAGTCCTCGTCCTCAATCTCAGTTACGGAGAGCGTTTCATCTGCCGTTACTTCGTCCAGCTTCTCAACGGTGCTGAGCTTTCTGTTAATAGCCCGAGTTCTTACACCTACCAGGGAGTCCAGCTCCCTGCTTGCCATGTTCAGCTTGCTTTGTGTGCGCTCGAGCACTTCGGCGAATTTGCCGAATTCGCTCTTTACCGCACCAAGTACCTGCCACACCTCGCTGCTACGCTTTTGAATGGCAAGGGTCTTGAAGCCCATTTGCAGCGAGTTCAGCAGTGCTGCCATGGTGCTGGGGCCCGCAATATTCACGTTGTAGTCTCTTTGGAGGGGCTCTAATAGACCGCGGTTTACTACCTCGGCGTATAGCCCCTCGAAGGGCAAGAACATAATGCCAAAGGAAGTGGTGTACGGCGGCTCGATGTATTTATCATGAATGTCCTTTGCAAAGGACTTGATCCTGGCGGAAAGCGTAGCATACGCGGCGTTCACCGCTTCGGCTGAGCCAGTGTCGTACGCGTCCTGAAGGTTTGCATACGCATCCGCAGGAAACTTTGAGTCGATGGGAAGGTAGACCGGCGTATCGCCGTCACCCGGTAGCTTTATCGCGAATTCGACCCTGTTTTTGCTGCCGGGAATGATAGCGATGTCCTTCTCGTACTGCTCAGGGGCGAGTATTTCGCTCAGTATCGCTTCTAGCTGGATTTCGCCGAGTATACCCCTGGTTTTGACGTTTGAAAGCACTTTTTTAAGATCCCCGACGCTGGATGCAATGGTTTGCATCTCTCCTAGACCTTTGTACACTTCCTCGAGCTGGGTGCTGACAAGCTTCATCTTGTCATCCAGTGTTTTTTGCAGCTTTTGGTCAACCGTTACGCGTATCTCCTCCAGCCGCTTGTTGCTATCCTCTTGGATATAGCTGAGGCGCTTAGTGAGCGTATCCCTCATGGCATCGAGCTTTTGCTCATTTATGGACTCGAAGGTGCTCAGCCGAGTTTCCAGTTGTTTTAACTGGGCGTGCTGAGCATCCGCGGCGGTTCGCTGGTTGCTGGAAAGCATATCGGATAACAGGCGGATGTAATCGTAAATCTCCTTTTTAAGCTCACCCCTGCCCTTTTGCTCGTCATCGGAAAGCCTTTCGATGCTTTCCGCCAATTCTGTTGCTCTTTCTTCCTCGCGCTTGCGAAGACCGAGCATGATGGCGAGCAAAGCGACGCACAGTGCTACTGAAATGATCGCGAGACCTATTAGCGCGTATTCCATGCTTACCTTATCTGCCCGTTGCCGAACACGCAGTATTTGACGCTGGTCAGTTCGTTTAAGCCCATGGGACCCCGCGCGTGGAGTTTTTGAGTGCTGATTCCGATTTCTGCGCCGAGCCCAAACTCACCGCCATCCGTAAACCGGGTGGAAGCGTTGACATATACCGCTGCAGCGTCAACCTCGTCCATAAACCGCAGGGCTTTAGAGTAATTCTCGGTAACAATGCATTCGGAATGGCGGGTGCCGTGACCGTTTATCCAGCTTATAGCTTCGTCTATACCATCCACAACCTTGACAGCAAGAATGAGGTCGTCGTATTCGGTAAACCAATCGTCGGCATTCGCGGGAACCGCCCATGGAATAAGTGCGCAGGCTTCCTCGCACCCCCGGAGCTCGACCCCTCTCGCTCGAAGCTGTTCCAGCCCATTTTCGAGAAAATCCTTTGCAACCGGGCGAGCTACCAACAGCTTTTCTGCAGCGTTGCACACCGCAGGACGGGAGCACTTTGCGTTGTGGATTATGCGTTCTGCCATGTTGAGGTCAGCTTCGTCGTCTACATACACATGACAGTTGCCAAGACCGGTTTCTATTACAGGTACGGTCGCGTTTTGAACAACAGAGCGAATAAGCCCCGCCCCACCCCTGGGGATAAGCACGTCCACATATTCGTTAAGGCGCATCAGTTCGGTCGCGCTTTCCCGCGAGGTATCCTCGACCAGCCCTATCGCACCTGCGGGCAACCCTTCCTCTGCTCCTGCAGCGTTCATGAGACGCACAACGGCGATATTGGTCCTGATGGCTTCCGAACCGCCGCGAAGTATGACGGCGTTGCCGCTCTTTATGCAAAGCCCTGCAGCGTCCGCAGTCACGTTCGGTCTCGCCTCGTATATTATTGCTATAACACCCAGGGGTACTCTGCGCTTTGCTATCAACAAGCCATTCGGTCTTCTGACCATATTGTCTGCCCCGCCAATGGGATCGGGCAAAGCGGCGACGTCTCTCAGACCGTTCGCCATATCGGCAATGCGGTCGGGGCTGAGCGATAGCCTGTCCAACATCGCTTTGCTAATTCCTTTTTTCTCTGCCGCAACAACGTCTTCCTCGTTAGCGGAAAGTATAGCCTCTGTTCTTGATTCCAACGCATCTGCCATGGCGAAAAGAATCTTGTTTTTCTGTTCCGTTCCCATGGTCATAAGCGCGAACGAGGCCGCTTTAGCTCTTACTCCAAGTGTGCGAACGTCCATACGTATACCTCCCCACTTTGTTTGGTTAAAGTATACATCATGTTAGGTGCCGTTGCAACGAATCGGATTGCCTGTAGCGTGTATGTCATCGCACAGCTGTCCAAAAATCGCACCCACCCAAGCATATTGCCCGGGTGGGTTTGCTAGATTATTGCCCTATCTAGGATTCTGCCAGTGCTCTGTTTATGGCGTTGATATACGCCCTAAGGCTAGCTTCTATGATGTCCGAGGAAAGTCCCTTTCCTGTGAATATCTTTGAACCGATAGCCACATGTACCGTCACCTCACCAAGTGCATCGTCACCACCTGTGACCGCCTTTATACTGTAATCCACTAGCGGCCAATCGCCGCCGACAACCCTCGCTACGGCGTTATATACCGCGCTGATAGGACCGTCACCCATGGCGGCTTCGGTGTCCTCCCTGCCATCCTTTACCAAGGTTACGCTTGCAAGGGAATTGATTTTGTTGCCGGTATGCACCTGGAAGGATTCAAGCTGGAATGCTTCAGGCACATCCGCCAGCTCATGACCTATGAGCTTTTCAAGCTCTCTGTCTGAAATATTCTTTTTTCTGTCGGCAAGCTCTTTGAATCGGCGGAAAGCGTCTTCCAACTCTTCTTCGCTGATGCTGTACCCGAGCTCAGCGAGCCGCTCTGCAAAGGCATGCCTCCCCGAGTGTTTGCCCAGCACGAGTGCGCTCTGAGTAAGGCCAATTTCATCGGGCGAAATTATCTCGTAGGTCTGCCTGTTGGCAAGCATGCCATGCTGGTGGATGCCCGCTTCGTGGGCAAAAGCGTTCTCGCCCACTATAGCTTTGTTTTTTTGGACTTCGACGCCAGTCATGGTAGACACCAATCGACTTGTTCGAGCTATGCGCTGTGTTACTATATTAGTCGTCACTCCACCGAAATAATCAGAACGGGTTTTTATGCCCATTACAATTTCTTCCAACGCTGCGTTCCCTGCCCTTTCGCCGAGACCGTTTATGGTGCATTCCACCTGGCGCGCTCCAGCATCTATCGCAGCCAGGGAGTTCGCGACGGCGAGACCGAGATCGTTATGGCAGTGGCAGGAAAGCACCACGTCTCCAAAATTCGGCGTATTTTCCTGGATGTATACCATCAACCTTGCGTATTCTTCCGACATGGAATACCCAACAGTATCCGGAATGTTGATTGTGGTCGCCCCCGCGTCTATCGCGGCGGCGCACAGCCTTGTGAGGAATTCCCAGTCAGAACGGGTCGCATCCTCACAGGAGAACTGAATGTCATCGCACAGAGTTTTGGCATAGCAGACGCAATCGACAGTCCTTTCGATTACCTCGTCGGGTTCCATCTTGAGCTTGTATTCCATGTGTATGGGAGACGATGCGATGACTAGATGTAACCTCGGCTTGACAGCCCCCTTCAGGGCCTCCCACGCCTTATCAACATCCGAGCGGACGCAACGGCACAGAGCGGCCACACCGCACCCCTTGATGGCACCCGCGACCGCCTTCACCGCTTGAAAATCACCCGGTGAGGATGCGGGGAATCCCGCCTCTATGTAATCCACACCCAAAGATTCGAGCTGACGGGCTATTTCGAGCTTTTCAGAGATGTTCAAGCTCACTCCAGGCATCTGTTCGCCGTCCCTCAATGTTGTATCCAGTATGATTAAAGGCTTCATCTCTGCCTCCGCTGATTTTGATATATGTTGGAAATATAGCACGCTGATTGTCTAAAGTCAATCTACCTAAATCAACTTGCTTGTACTTGCGTCGGTTATAGATTATAATGGAAAAAAACAGGAGGCAGACCATGATTACCGCGAATGTAGCGCCCTTTGAGGCCTACGGGGATTGTCTGATTCTTACTAATGGAATAATTGACCTTGTGGTGTCCCTCTCCGACCTGCGGCTTCTGCGCTACGGCTTTTGCGATAACGAAAACATGCTCCATCTTTCCGAAACCAGCGTTGCGGGTGGGCATTCACTAGTAGTGCGGTGCGCAGGTGATAGATTATTTACTGAGTTTGAAAACTATGGCTATGTGCAAACAGGCAGTAGCGCAAAATTCCAGGCTGACGTCAAGAGTAATCCGGATTTAAAGTACGAGCTGAATGTATGCCTCTCCCATGGCAGTTCAGAGGTCAAAATTGTTCATACTATAATCAACAACGGCACCGCCGGAGAGTTTTGCCTGTTTGCAGAAACAGATATGGAAGAAGGCGGT
>CALNBC010000283.1 GCA_937874755.1 uncultured Clostridia bacterium | reverse complement strand
GCATGAGGGCGCAGCGCGCCTCTTCCGCCCTCGCCTCGCCGCGGCGGCGGAAGAGGCGCGCTGCGCCCTCATGCCCCCGCTGCTCGCATTTTCCGATTCGCTGAAGCGCTGCGCCACCGCTTCGGATTGCTGCCGCGCGCTTTACGATTACTTGCTCAACTCAAACGTACAGGACAAGCTTTCGCAAATAGGAGAAAAGCTGCTCGAAAATGGCAGAGCGGAGGCGGAGTCCATAAATGCCCAGGCGTACGACGCCGTCATCGAGATACTCGACCAAATCGCCGAGCTGATGGATGGCGCCATGGATTCAAAAACCTTTCTCAAAGTGCTGGACGAAGGCTTTGCCGCCCACACCATAGGGCTTTTGCCCCCCGCAGCGGACGCGATAAGCTGTGGCGACTCGCAAACCGCATCGGGCAGGGAAATGCGCCACCTCATCGTCATGGGGGCGACGGACGGCACCCTGCCCAAGTCCGTCAAGGACGAGGGCATGATAGACGACAGCGACATCGCCCTGCTCAAGACCGTCAACATTGACGCTTTTCCCTCGCTGGACAATCGCGCCATTCACGAGCGGCACATTGCCTACGCACTGCTTTCTCGCCCAGGTGAATCGCTCTTTTTGAGTTACAGCGAAACTGACGAATCGGGCGCACCCGCGTCGCGCTGTGAGGCGGCGGACAGGCTGGTCACGCTCTTTCCGAATTGCTTTATCAGGTACACGCCCCGCCCCGCCATCGAGTGCACCGACCCCGAGCAGGGCTTTGCCGCATTGCTTCGGGGGCTGCGCGCACTTGCTGACAGCGGCGTAGCCGAAGAAGGGCTGGACGCTGTCTACGCGCATTACGCAAACGACCCGCAATACTGCGAAAGACTGCGCTCAGCCGTGGCGCGGATGTTCGGCAATTCGGGCATGGCGCCCGAGGATGCCAAGGCGCTATACGGCTCATGGAAGGGTAGTACCGTTACCCGCCTGGAGGCCTTCAACCGCTGCCCCTTTGCGTATATGGTGGACTACGGGCTGCGCCCGGACGTACGCAAGGAATACGACGAAGATTTTTCCGACGAAGGCTCCTACCTGCACGACGCGTTTTACCTGTTCTTCCAAAAGGTACGCGAACGGGGGTTGTCTTTTGACGAGTTGACAGACGAAGAAGCCACCGAGCTGCTTACGGGTATACTTGACGAGCTGGAAAAGACCCACAACAACGGTTGGCTTTTCGCCACCCCCGAAAATGTGCACACCGCCACGCTGCTTCGCCGCGCCGCCTTGAGGAGCGTGCTCGCGATGCTCGCCCAGCTTCGTTCGGGGCGCTTCTTCCCAAAGCTGGCGGAAGCCGCGCTCGGCAAGGACCTGCCCGCCATAAGAATAGAGCTGCCCGACGGCAACTTCGCCGAGTTGGTCGGGCGGATTGACAGACTGGACGAATACCGGGGTGAAAAAGGGGTATACATCCGAGTGATAGACTTCAAAACCGGAAATCAGACTTTTTCCATGGAGGAGCTTACCGCAGGAGTGCAGCTTCAACTGCCGCTCTACCTTCGCGCAGCCTCAAAGCTGGGCAAGCCCGCGGGAATGTTCTACCTTAGGGTGGGCGATCCCGTGCTGGACGCGGGGGATGAAAGCGGCGGGGTGAAACGGTATAAGCTGCGGGGCGTACTGCTGAGCGACATGGACATCGCCAAGGCTATGGACGGCAACTCTGAATCGTGGTCGAACATCATACCCGTCCAGTTTACCAAGGAAGGCTTATCCGAGAAAAACAGTTCGGTGCTCTCCGAAGGCGAGATGGAGGACACCCTCAAACAAGCAGAAGACGTCGCCGCCGCTACGATTGCGCGGATACTGAGCGGCGAATGTGAGACAAAGCCCTACATGAGAAAGGGCAGTTCAACCTGCGATTATTGCGAGTATTCCTCGATATGCCGCTATGAGCCCCGTCACAGGGGCATGCGCAGTTAGCTTGGCGTACACAAACTTTTAATTTGAATGCATCCGTGTTACAATTGCCGCAAACTAACCCTGGGGGAGGTCTTATGAAGAAACCGAATTCCAGCCTTGAACGCCTGCTCTCCGCCTTTTACAATGTGGACGATTGCGGCGTTTTTCTTGAGCAGGCAGGGAAAATCCTGGGATTGCGGCTGTACCTCCCAAGCGGCGACGAACTCCCCGAAATTGCCGCGCCGTCCGCGCCGGAAGCCGCGTACCGCGCCGAACTGAGCGGCTCCGGGCGCTCCTGCGTCGACGTGCTAGACGACGGGCTTTACGCCTGCTCGATTGTGGCGGACGCCGCACTGTGCGCCGAAACTGCCGACGCGCTCTCGCTCGCAGCCAAGTTCGTGCACAGCGGAATAGAGCTTTACGGCTGGTTCGGCGAAGTGCGCGCCGCGCACCCCGACCTTTTTTTTGAGCAAAACCCCGAAATAGGAACGGGGATTTGCTGCCTGTACTTCCCTTTGGATATGTCCAAGTCCGAAGGGGCGAAGGTGTGCGAAAAGCTGAGCAAAATGGCAAACGCCCTGCATTGCTACAGGGAGCGCGGGGGATTCGCCCTCGTAGTCCGGGGGCAGGAAGACCAACGACGAGTGCTTTTTAATGAGCTTGAGGGAATGCTCTCTCGAGGCGGCTTAGTATGCGGCGTATCGGGTCCCTTTGCGTCCTCCGGCATCGCCAAAGGCGGCATGGAAAAAGCCAGGGAAGCTGCGCTTTTCTCCGAATACCATGGTTCCTCCCCCCTTCGCTTTGTCTCCGAGCTTCGCTGGAGCCTGTTTTGCTCGAATGCGGAGCGCAGCGTACGCAAAGAGGGGTTTGAGATAGCCGACTTTATCCAACATCGGCTAAAGCGCGTGCTCGCCTACGACAAGCAAAACGGTTCCCAATACTATGAAAGCATGCTCAAGTACCTCGTATTCGGAAAGAGCCTCAAACTCGCCTCTAAGGAGCTTGGCATCCACAGGAACACGCTGGCTTACAGGATAGGAAGGATTGGCGAGCTCTTCGGCATCGATTTTGACGACAGGCAGACCTGCTTCGAGCTGCTGTTTTCCTGCAAGCTCATCGAAGAGACGGGGTGTTACCTATGAACGAACTTTACAGGCTGATACTCGACAACGCGCCCCTCTCCCAGTTGGCTGCAGAGCTTCACTCGTCGCAACAAGTAGGCGTTAATATCCTCGACCCGCTGGGCAACGCTATCGCCGTTGAGGGCGATTTGAATAGCGAAGCCGTCCGCACCTATCCATTGGAGTGGAACGGCGCACTGGCGGGTTATTTGAGGCTTTACGGTGAGAGCGTACCCGAGATGCCCGAGTATCTGCTGCGCGCCCTCGCTGCGGGCATCCACAGGCAGACGGGTCGGGAGCATTCCCTCGAGGCGCGCCTTTGGGACGCCCTTAGGAACGGGGTCGCGAACAGCGAACAATCGCCAACCGATAACTGGAACACCGATGGAAATTACCTGCTGTTTTACTCGGACGCCAACGAACTCGAAGAAGAATCCTGGCCCGACTTTTTTGCGGGGCTGACCGCAGTTCGCCCCTACGGCATAGCCGCCGCCGCTTTTTACGACGGAACAGCGGCGGTTATATTCCGATTGAGCTGCTGCGAAAGAGCGGCTCTCTTCGATGCGCTGAGCGGCGTTCTGCAGGAATACGGGGTTTTGGGCGCGTTGACCCAGCCCTTCGACGGATTTCGGCTGCCGCGGCAACTGGAGCTTGCGAAGCTGACCATACTCGCCGGCAACAGGCTTTATCCCAATCGCCTGCTCTTTGAGTCCGAAGGTCTAGCTTCTTTTGTTTTCTTCCTCGTGGCGCAGCGCAACATGAAGTTATCTAACTATCACAACGAGGATGTTTTGCAGGTAATCCACAACGACTACGAAAAGGGCTCGGACCTGTCGCGCAGTCTCTACGTTTGGCTTTTCTATTTTATGGACCTAAAGGCAGCCGCCCGAGAGGTGCAGATTCACCGCAACACCCTCGATTATCAAATCAAAAAAATCGGGCAGCAACTCGGTCACCTTCCGGACACGCATAAGCGCTTCGAAATGATGTGTACCTACGGAATGCTGGCAATGGAGCAGCCCGAATAGCGGCATTTTGGATAGCTTGATTAAACCCGAATGGCAGCTAATAGCACAATAAGAGCTTTGTAATTTTTTATAAAGTTATTCAGGATAAGTAATCTAAAAAATATTTGCAATTTGGCACGAAATTAGTGATTGCCAAGAAATTCGCAACGTGCTATACTCTATTTACCGATTCGGATTTTATAAAATTTTACAAAAAGGAGCGGGCGCATGTTTGATAAAATTGGAACTGGTGAATTGATCATCATATTGATAATCGCCCTGTTCGTCATCGGACCGAACAAGCTGCCCGAAGTGGCAAAGTCAGTCGGGAAATTCCTTGGCACGGCTCGCAAGTACGTCAAGGACATTACAGACGAAGTCAAGGATGAAATGGGCGACGTCACCGAGGACATCAAAGATGTCGGGAAAGACCTCAAAGAAGACCTCAAGGGGATTGACAAAGAATTCAAGGATGTCAAAGCGGGCCTCAAGGAAACCGAAATGATGTTAAAGCATCCTCTGAGCGACCATTCGCCGAAAAAAGCGCTTACATCAGGCGAAACCAACGCAAAAGCCGCAGAAACAGACTCAGCAGCCATTACTCCTGAACCCCAGGTCGAAGCTTCCCCCAAAGCAACAGAAGCCGCGGTTGGCAATAAAGCAACGGAAGAGGACTCTTCCGCCATCCACCCCACAAAAGAACCAAGCGAAGCCCTAGCCTAAAGCATCACATTAATAAGGAGGACATCTTCTCATGTTCAGCAAAATCGGCGTTACGGAACTTTTAGTCATACTGGCCATCGTATTATTGATTTTCGGACCCACAAAACTACCCCAACTGGGAAAAGCCATAGGTCAGACCATTAGCGGCTTTAAGAAGGGGCATAAAGAGGCTCAGGCCGAAGCAGCAGCAGAAGCTGCAGCAAACGCAGAAGAGCCCCATTCTTCCGAGGAAAGAGCCAACTAGTAGACAGCTATGGCCAATAACGATAAAAAAAGCCCTCCCGAAAAAGGCGAGCTGCAGGTCTACGAAAAGCAAAAGCAAGCTCCTGCTGATGGCGCCAAGATGAACATTTCCGGTCACCTGACCGAGATTAAATCCCGTCTGACCTGGGTTATAATCGCGTTTGTGGTCAGTGTGATAGTGTGTTCAATTTTCGTGGAACCGATTGTGGCCGAGCTGATCAAAAAGGGGGACGGTTTCAACTTTGTTTATATCTCCCCTGGAGAGCTTGTTACGAGCTATGTAAAAATCGTGATGATTGCCTCCCTGGTGCTTACCGCTCCGGTGATTCTTCCGCCCCGCCTTAGCGACCGGCGAAAAACGCATGGGATTCTTGGCCATGTTGGGCGGCACAGGCTTTTTTATCGCCGGGGTATTGTTCGCTTACTACGTCGCAGCTCCGTTCACCATCAACTTCTTCATCAACTTTGATACTTCGGGGCTTATCAACGCGCAGATATCCTTTGAAAAATACATAAGTTTCATGCTCTCATTGATGGTCACCTTCGGTCTGGTGTTCGAAATGCCTATGCTGACCATGTTCCTCTCCCAGCTTGGCATAGTGAAGCCGAAGTTCCTCATCAGCACCAGGAAGTACGCCGTTCTGATTATATTCATAGTCGCGGCGATACTCACCCCGCCCGATGTTATCTCCCAGTTTACCATCGCGGTGCCCATGCTGGTGCTTTACGAAATAAGCATCGCGGTTTGCCGCTTTATCGAAAAGCGCAAGAAGACCAAAAATACCGCAGAAGAAGCGGCAGAGCCGGTCTGACGAAACATCACCCCGCACGCCAAGAGCACACCTCGAAGCGGATGGGGTGGTTTTTATTTGGCTTAACCGCATTGGCTGCTGTGCAGAGTTTGCTTAATGTTTAGAATCCGGCAACAAAAAGCTGCCTTTCCCATGCTAAAGCTAAGAGAGGAGGGCAACTTGCTGTTATGCGTTTATGTTTGTGATAGCAAATTAGGGGGACTGTGCCGAGCTAAATCGGCAATAGATACGCCGTTATACCTGCATCAGTGCGTTCTTGCCTGCTAGATAGCCGCAGAACACCGCAATAAATAGTGGGATATTGCCTTATTTTTAGCTTATAAATCATCTGTATATAACAAAAAACCCCAAAATTAAGGGGTTTTTGGTGGTAGCGGCGGTGGGATTCGAACCTACGACACTCCGGGTATGAACCGAATGCTCTAGCCAACTGAGCTACGCCGCCATATAACGGGAGCGCCGATATTATCAGTTAACACCAACGCTCCAAATGGTTGCGGGGGAGGGATTTGAACCACTCGACCTCCGGGTTATGAGCCCGACGAGCTACCAGACTGCTCTACCCCGCGATATGTCCGCTCTCTTAAGCGGCAAATAGAATTATATCCTATCCACTTTGCACTGTCAAGTCTAATTTTTTTCGCACTTGAACGAGTGCGCTGCTTGTAATAAGATAGAAGAATATTATGCGGGGTGCTTGCGGCGAAGAGCGCCCTAACCAACCTTATGAGGAGCTGCATTTGGAAAACCCCATGCTGCATAAGCTGCGCTCCGCCCTTATTGGCGGCGAACTGATTCCGCCCAAAAACAGGGTGCTTGTCGCCCTGTCCGGCGGGGCGGATTCGGTCGCACTTTTGCATGGCTTGCTCGCACTTAACCCCGAGCTTGGGTATTCGGTTAGTGCCGCCCACCTCAACCATGGTATAAGAGGCGCGGCCGCCGATTCCGACGAGGCATTCTGCAGAAATCTGTGCGATGGCTGGGGGGTACCGTTCTGTTCCCAAAGAATCGACTGCCCTGCCCTTGCCCGCGAGCGCAAGCAGTCACTTGAGGAAGCGGCAAGGAACGCCCGCTATGCCTTTTTGGAGGAAACGGCAACGTCCATAGGCGCACGCTGCATCGCCACCGCTCACCACGCAAACGACCAAGCGGAAACGGTGTTGCTCAACCTGCTACGCGGTACCGGCGCTTCGGGGCTTAGGGGTATGCGGCAGGGGCGCAACAACATTATACGCCCTTTGCTGGACGTCACCAGGGGCGAAATACTCGAATATATTTCTCTAAACTCACTTGACTATGTCCAGGATGAAACCAACTTCGACACCGAGTACACCCGTAACCACCTGCGCGCCCTCGACCCGCAGCTTCGGCAAATCAACCCCGCTTACTCCCGTAACATTTGCCGCGCCGCCTCACTTATCGGCGAGGACGACGACGCGCTTTGCGCATGGGCAAAAGCCGAGCTTGCCAAGGCTGCTTTGGGCGACGGCATTTCCTGCGAGGGCGTCAATTCCCTCCCTCGAGCGGTGAGCGGCAGGGTTATTCGGCTGTACGCGGCTTCAAAGGGACTGGCGATCGACCTTTCGTACAACCACATCGATTCGATACGCGCCCTTTGCAAAGGGAAGACGGGCGCCTCAATCAACCTGCCCCGCGGCTTTTCCGCAAGAGTAGATTATGGCAAGCTGACAATCAAACGGTTGAAGGAGAATGTCGCCACATGCGGTTATTGCCTTCCACTGATTATAGGCAGGGATGTGCATACCCCCGTTGGCAAACTCTCCTCGTCCCTCGTATCGCTCCCCGCCGACCTTTCAAAATGTTCTCCCTTTGAGTGCTATGCCGTTAAGGAAGTCTTTGACGGAGCAGTAGTGCGCCCGAGGCAGCCGGGGGATTACATTCACCCCTTTGGCGCGCCGGGGAAAAAGAAGCTCAAAGACTATTACATAGACAAAAAAATCCCGCACAGCAGGCGGAATCTGCCCGTCATCGCCGTCGGCAGCGAGGTGCTCTGGGCTGTGGGCGCGGGTACGAGCCAAAAAGCCGCGATTGGCAACCAAAGCGCGGTGTTACATCTTGAATTTTTGCCAACCGATGAATGTGAACTCGATTGAAGTTAGGGTTGTAATTGCCCGATTTTTTGATATTATATATAGATTGTGATGGAGGGATTGACTTATGCACGACGATATCGAAAGAATTCTTCTCAGCAAAGAAGAAATAAAAACAAAGGTCAAGGAACTGGCGGACAGAATCACCGAGGATTACGAGGACAGCGATTCCCTGGTGGTCGTTTGCATACTCAAAGGAGCGTCCGTATTTTTTGCCGACCTCATCCGCAAGATAAACCGTCAGGTTCAGTTGGACTTCATGTCCATATCGAGCTACGGCGATTCCCGTTCTTCCTCGGGCGTCGTCCAAATCCGCAAGGATTTGGACATAAACATCTACGGCAAGGACGTTCTGATAGTCGAGGACATTATGGACTCGGGGCAGACCCTCGCGTACCTTTGCGAGATGCTCGCCGCGAGAGACCCGTCCAGCCTGAAAATCTGCGCCCTGCTCGACAAGCCCGAGCGCCGCATAGCAGACATTCAGCCCGATTACTGCGGCTTTCAGATACCCGACGAGTTCGTGGTGGGCTACGGGCTGGATTTCGCCGAAAAATACCGCAACCTCGAATACATCGGGGTGCTAAAGCCCGAGCTTTACTCGGATTAACGCGCAAGTCTACGGCATAGCTTACTCGACTTGCCGCGAAGCTCAACAATCGGAATGCAGTTCAAAAGGCGGGCTTCTGCTTTTGCTTGCTTTCCTTTATGCAGGTTTTTTATGTATGCGCCGGGTGGCAAGAACCGCGAAAATCGCTCTAAACCGGGCTGGGCAGATATCGTGAAAGGCATACATGGTGTTGGGCGCATGTCGGTTTGTTCGCCCGAGTTGACAATTTGCGCGATTATTCCGTGCTTTGACGCCGCCGCCCTTGTGCCGCTGCATTATTGATGATAAAATGTGAAGCGCTGTAAACCCAAGGAGGATCTACATATTTTGAAAAAACGAAACTTCCGGTCAATCGCCATATATCTATTGATGATTGCCGCCATAGTGTTCATGGCCTCCCGTTTCGGGATGGGCGCTGCCAACGCAACCGATGAGCTCTCTTACGAAGAGTTCCTGCAAAATGTTAGGGACAAGAATGTCGCAGGCGTAGTACTGACAGGCACGCAGCTCTCCGGACTTTACACCGGGTCGGCGCTGACCATGGAGAACCTGCCCAACAGGAGCGAATTCACCGCGTATATACCTTCGTATGAGATGCTCAAGCAGGACCTCGCCGCAATTGTTTCTGAAAACACAGGAAAGCCCGCCGACCAAGTTTCCGCTTTGGATTACGGCTTTCAGCTCGATTACCGCGAACCTTCGGAATTCAGCTTCTGGAGCTTGTTGCCCTATTTCATACTGATTGGCGCCACCGTTTTCCTGTGGTACATCATGATGCAGCAACAGGGCGGCGGCAAGAGCATAAACGCCTTCGGAAAATCCAAGGCGAGGGTCGTCACCAGTGAGACCAACAAAATCACTTTTAAAGATGTAGCCGGCGCGGACGAAGAAAAGGAAGAACTCGTCGAGATAGTCGAATTCCTCAAAAACCCCCGCCGCTTCACCGAAATGGGTGCGAGAGTCCCCAAGGGCGTGCTGCTCATGGGACCTCCAGGAACGGGAAAGACGCTGTTGGCAAAGGCGGTAGCCGGCGAAGCAGGAGCACCCTTCTATTCCATCTCCGGTTCGGACTTCGTAGAGATGTTCGTCGGCGTGGGCGCTTCCCGCGTTCGTGACCTTTTCAACACCGCCAAGAAGACCGCCCCTTCCATCATATTTA
>CALNBC010000282.1 GCA_937874755.1 uncultured Clostridia bacterium | reverse complement strand
GGGGGGGAGCCACTCCGCTTTGCCGTTTAGGGAGCTGCCCGCCAGCAACAAAAGCACCTGCGCGTGCTGCTCCTCGGCTTGCGCGTCAAACTCGGCAAGCTGCCCAAGGGTAATTTCACCTTCGGAGACAAGCCCCTGCGCCTTTTGCGTTTCGTAGGCGTAAGCCGTTGTCTTGCCGCCGGCGACCAGCACCGCGCGCACGGTGCCCTCTTCTTCCCTAAGACCGCTCAATCGCACGCTGTTGCGCTGCTCCTGCGCTGTATCACCGGCGCAATCTTCACTCAATAGAATCTGGAAATTCTGCGCATCCTTCGCCGAATAGAGCGAATACGCGGCAAGCTTGCTGCCTGCGCGCTCGTAAAGCCCCAGCAGCACCGTTCCATCCTTCGCTATAAAAAGCGTGTCCGGCTCGAATTGCTTGGGGAGCCCAAAGAGTGTGCGTTCCCACTCACCGCGCCCGTCCTTTGCACAGGCGAGGGAGTATTCGCCATCATCCAAAGCGCGCAGCGCGTAAACGCCGCCGTCTTCGCCGCGCACCGCCATAGCGTGCAACCGCTCGCCAAAGCTGCCGCGCACTACGGCGACCATCTCACTTAGGGGTGCGCGGAACAGACTGTACGCCAAAGCGCCGAACAGTGCGACAAACATCACAAAGATGCAGAATTTGCGCAGAGTCTTCATGTGCGTTTCACCTTTTCTTTTTAAGAAGGCGTTTGCCTATGCGCAGCAGGTTCTGAAAAAACAGAAACAGAAAACGGCTCAGACCTTCTTTGGCGGCAAGTTTTTCGTAATCCGCCTTTAATTCCTCGCGGGATTGCACCCAGTAGGAATAAAGCGATACCGGGGTTAAAAACACCTGTTCATCCAGCCCGTCCAAAAGACGGTGCTCCGCAGGCGGGGAGGCAAACCGGCGCAACAGCACCTTTTTAACTTGGTCGATAGCGAGGTAGCATAGCTCACGCGCATTCATTTTCGCTAGCGGCTTTACCGCGTAATTAACCGCGAGGCGGCGCTCGTGGTAAAAAACGCGCAGATTGTCGCTCAAGAATGCCGCGCAGGAGATTTCGGGCGGAAAGTCCGCCATGGACAGCGCCAGGTGGAACAACTCCTGGGCGAACTCCAATCGAACGCCCCAGTCGTGCTTTGAGCCCTTGAAAAAAACCTCGTCTATGGGGCTGCCGCTTTGCATTCGGAACATGGCGACCAGCGCGTCCTCGAACATGAACATTCCAGAATATTCGGGGCAGTGGCGCAGGCGGTCGAACACGCCGACGTAGCGTTTAATCGGCTCGCCCTCGTAGACGTTGAGCAGGTATTCGTCCTTGTCCCTGCTTTCGATATCCACAGCGGTCAGCGCCGCGTAGTCTTTTTCCGCATAGATGACATGGGTGACTTTGTATCTCGATTTGATGAGCATAGTCTCCAAGGCGCCGCCCCCTTCCCTGCTTAAACTGCTGATTCGCTATTCCACTATTACATACGCGCTGGCGGACACTTCATTGTCCACCCCTGCCCGCGCCGCTATCTCGTAGGTTCCTTGGGTTTCGGGCGCCTGATACGTGCCGTTCTGGTCGATGGCGCCGCCGCCCGCGTCCCTTACTTCCCAAGTGACGTCCTTGTCCTCGCTGCCCGTTACTGTCGCCTTGAAGCGCATCTGCTCGCGCCTGCCCAGGCGCGTGACTTCCGGCACTATGCTTATGCTCACCTGCCGGTTCTCTATAAGGCGGCTTGTGTCCCTCTCGGGCTTTTGCGCATAATAGTGTACGCGAATCCTGTTGCCCTCGACATTGTCGTGCAGCCATACGCCTATGCGCATCGTACCGCGCTCGGGGTAAACCACGACAGCCGTTTCCACCCAAGGGGGGGATACGGGGGACGCTTTGTAGTGGAACACCTCGCTGTTGC
>CALNBC010000281.1 GCA_937874755.1 uncultured Clostridia bacterium | reverse complement strand
CCGTCCTTCGCCCTCGTCATGGCTACGAAGGCCAGCCGCCGTTCTTCTTCCATCCCTTCGATTGTGGCGATTTTTTTGGAAGGGAATACCCCTTCTTCCATGGAACAAAGAAAAACATAGGGGAATTCCAGCCCCTTGGCCGCGTGAACGGTCATCAGGCGGAGGGCGTTTTTGCTGCCCGCGGCGTCCGCGTTGGTGAAAAGGGCGACGTGGCTCAGATAGCCGAAAAGGGTGCTTTCCTCGCCGCAGGTGGTCTCGAATTCATACACAGACTGCTTGAGTTCGGCGAGATTGTCCAGCCTCTCCTGGCTGCCCTCGGTGCGCAGCATCTGCTCGTAGCCGCTTTGGTCGAGCATCTCCGAGAGCATCTCCGAAACGGGGGTCTCGGGGGGAAGCGTCGAAAAATACTCTACGAGGGCGATGAACTTCCGCGCTCCTGTACCCTTGAAAAGCTCGTCCTCAACGGCGGCGAGGAGCGCGTCGTATAGCGAGCAACCGTGCTCCTTAGCGTATTCCGAAAGGTGCTTAGTCCTGCGTTCGCCTATGTTCCTCTTGGGTCTGTTCACCACTCGAAGGAGGGAGAGGTCGTCCTTGAACGCCGCCATGCGAAGGTATGAAAGCGCATCCTTTATCTCTGCCCGTTCAAAGAACTGGGTACCCGAATAGATAGTATAGGGCAACTTTTCCCTTTGAAAAATCTCTTCCAGCGTCCTCGTGACGTAATGGGCGCGGTAAAGCACGGCGCAGTCCGAAAGAGGAACGCCCTTTTCGCTGAGCGAGCGTATCTGCTCGGCGATCCACAGCGCTTCGTCCCTTGCGGTCTTGGCGTGGAAGTAGACCGGCTTACCGCCGCCCGCCCGCGCAGGTCTAAGGCTCTTTTCGACGCGCTGCTTGTTGCGCGCGATGAGGTCATTCACCGCGGCGAGTATGGGAGGTGTGGAGCGGTAGTTCCTGTCCATCACGATGGTTCTGGTCTGGGGGAAATCCCTGTCGAAATCCAGCAGGTACTTCACGTTCGCACCTCGCCAGGTGTATATCGTCTGGTCGGGGTCGCCGACGACGAAGAGGTTGCAGTGCTTGCCTACGAGGGCTTTCATCAGCGTGTATTGGGGTTCGTCAATGTCCTGGAATTCGTCTATCATTATGTATTCTAGGCGGCTTTGCCACTTTTCGCGTATGACGTCATCGTGCTCAAATATGTAGAGTGTGAACAATATAAGGTCGTTGTAGTCCAGCCCGAAGCACTTCTTTTCCTGGTAGAGATAACCGTAGAATATAATATCGTCCGGTTCGACGGCGGTTTCGTATTTGAGCTTGAGCTCGTCTATCGAGAGGGCTATCATATCCTCGTAATATTTAGGTTCGGTGTGGAGTTTGCGAATCTCTATCATGTCCCGCGCCTTGGAGAAGGTCATGTTCCGAAGGGTGAGCCCACGCTCGTCGTAGATTATGCCCAGCATGGAGTCTATGTCTGAATTGTCCAGCACGAGAAAACTCTTGGGGTAGGCGACGGCGGCTCCATCCTCCTGCAGGACGGTGACGCAAAAGCCATGGAATGTGCTAATGTACCCCGATGCAGCGTCACCCGAAAGGGCGCGTATGCGTTGGCGCATTTCGTTGGCGGATTTGTTTGTGAACGTCACGCAGAGTATGCTCTGGGGGAGTACGCCAATCTCGTTGACGAGGTAGGAGAACCTGTGCGCCAGAGCGCGGGTTTTGCCCGAGCCCGCACCCGCGATGACGCGCACGAAGCCCTCCGTCGCGGTGACGGCTGCCCTTTGCTCGTCGTTAAGACTGCTTAACAGTTCACTCCTTGCATTCATGCTTATACCCGCCCTTTGCATGTTGGTCACTTTTCCGATGGAAAACTAGAAGAAACGGCAACCGAAATTGTCGTTCATACATTCCCATATTTTAGAATCATTATAACATGAAGTCCTCATACGGCAAATGCGACGTGGAGGACTGTACAAAATAACGGTCAAAACCAAAAAAAGAGCCTTCCCGAAATTGACGGGTGGCTCTTTTTGCGGATGGCACTTTATTCGGACTTGGGAGCGTCCACAGGGCATTCGCTCGCGCAGGCGCCGCATTCGATGCAGGTTTCGGGGTCGATTATGTACTTTTCGTCGCCTTCTTCGATGGCTCCGACGGGGCAAACGGATGCGCAAGCGCCGCACTTGATGCAATCGTCGTTGATAACGTAGGCCATGGTAACCTCCTGAAATGTAGAATACATGGATTCACATATATTCTAGCACCATCTTCGAAAAAATCAAGGCAAAGGGCGATTTTGTTGCGGCGAAATGCGAAAAAGCGCGACCTTAGCGGTTATTCGTCCGATTCGTCCGATTCGTTGGCGTCCCCGCTCGCTCCGCTGGCAGTTGCCTCGGCTTTGCGTGGTTCGGGGCGCCGTTCTTCGCGCTTAATATCTGCAAGGGGATATTCCCGCAATTCGTATGTTCCGTCGGATAGCAGGACCTTCACCTTGACGCGTTCGCGCAGCAGGTTGTTTTCTGTAACCGTTCCCGTGCCATCGGGGGTAATTACCTCGCGCCCGACGCGGGGCATGCGCTTCCTCGCGTCCTCGTAGCATTCCTGCTCGTACTTTAGGCAACACATCAGCCTGCCGCAAAGACCGGAAATCTTGGTGGGGGAAAGGGAGAGGTTCTGCTCCTTAGCCATCTTGATGGAAACGGGGTGAAAGTCGGTCAGGAATGCCTTGCAGCAAACCACCCGGCCGCATGAGCCTATACCGCCGAGGAGCTTTGCTTCGTCGCGAACGCCTATCTGCCTAAGCTCTATGCGGGTTTTGAATACGCTCGCCAGGTCTTTGACCAAATCGCGAAAGTCTACCCGACCGTCCGCTGTGAAGAAAAATGTTATCTTGCTGCCGTTGAAGGCGTATTCCACGCCCACGAGCTTCATGTCGAGTTTGTGCGCGGCAATCTTTTGCTCGGCGACCTTTGTCGCATCCTCTTCTTTTTCCATGTTCAAGGCGAGGTTGGCGTGGTCGTTTTCGTTGGCGACGCGGATGATGGGTCGAAGTGGCGCGACTATTGCGGATTCTTCGACATCGGTAGGTTCCATAGTGACTTCGCCGTATTCAACTCCCTTGGCAGTTTCAACAATTACGCCGTCGCCGCGCTTTATGTCCTGACCGAAGGGATCGAAGTAATACACCTTGCCGGACTGGCGGAAACGCACGCCAAT
>CALNBC010000280.1 GCA_937874755.1 uncultured Clostridia bacterium | reverse complement strand
ATATTGGGCTATATCGCCGTGGGAGACATCACCTATATGGCAACGCTCATCCGCTCGCGCACATATAGCGCGGTGCCGCTGTTCGTAATAGCGCTTGTATACCTAGCAATCGTAATGCTGATGACCTATGGTGTGCGCAAAATAGAGAGGAGGCTGGCAAGAAGTGAAAGATAACCTCATCGAAGTTGTCAACCTGACCAAGAGTTTTGGCGAGCTAAACGCCGTGGACGACGTTTCCGCCGTAATAAAAAAAGGAGAGATAGTCGTAATCATAGGACCTTCCGGTTCGGGTAAATCCACCTTTTTGCGCTGCCTAAACCTCCTCGAAGTACCTACGAGCGGGCACATCATATTCGAAGGCACCGATATAACCGACAAGTCGGTGGACATCAACATCCACCGCCAAAAGATGGGAATGGTATTCCAGCAGTTCAATCTGTTTCCCCATCTTACCGTAATGCAGAATATTACGCTCGCGCCTACTAAGCTTCGCGGGCTTACAGAACCCCAGGCTATAGAAGAGGGCATAGCACTGCTTGAGCGCGTGGGGTTGGCGGATAGGGCGGATTCTTACCCCAGGCAGCTTTCGGGCGGGCAACAACAGCGAATCGCCATAGTGCGCGCCCTTGCAATGCAGCCTGAAGTAATGCTGTTTGACGAGCCGACATCCGCCCTGGATCCCGAAATGGTAGGCGAAGTGCTGGACGTTATGAAGGATCTCGCAGAATCCGGGATGACGATGGTCGTAGTCACCCACGAGATGGGTTTCGCCAAAGAGGTAGGCACAAGATTGCTCTTTATGGATAGCGGGAAAATAGTGGAGGAAGGCAACCCGGTGGAAGTTTTTAACCACCCGAAGAACGAACGCACTATTTCTTTCTTATCCAAAGTGTTAAAATAATCAATGAAACGCATAAGGAGCCTTTATAGTAGTGGCTCCTTTGCTGTAATTATAGCAGCTAAAAATAAGAGGAGAGGAAATTGTGTCGTGGGAGTTGTGGAGGTGGCCAACGGCGACCTGTTATACGCTCTCGCAATCGTTGTAGTTGCATTCGTCATAATCCAGGCGCCGGCCTTTTTGATTAAAGCATGGAAAGAAGCAAAGCACAAAATAAAAAAATGACCACACCTGAAACTATACTATCGGAGCTTATACGCTGCAAAACCGTATTCTGCGAGCAAGGCAAGCCCTTCCCCAAAGATGAATTCACAAAGCTCCACGAGGTTATTGCGCAACGCTTTCCGTTAGTTCACAGCGTTTTGGAACGTGAAGTGACAGACGGGTTCACCCTGATTTACCGCTGGAAGGGTGGAGAGGGGAAACCGGTGCTGTTTATGGCGCATCAGGACGTTGTGCCCGCATCCGAAAGCGGTTGGAAGTATCCACCTTTTTCAGGCAAAATAGCAGACGGTTTCGTCTGGGGCAGAGGCGCTTTCGACATGAAGTGCCAGCTGGTTGCAATATTGCAGGCGGCGGAAGTGCTTATCGCCCAAGGGTTCACTCCGAACAGAGATGTCTATCTCTGCTTCACCCACAACGAGGAAGCACCGGACGAAACAGGGGCAAAGGCTGCTGCAAAGCTCTTGGAGGAAAAGGGTATACGTTTTGCCTTCGCTATTGACGAGGGGGGTTACGCCTTTTACGGTCGTGAATTTGGTATGAAGAAGGACGGTATATTCATATCACTTTGCGAAAAGGGCTATGCAGACATCGAAATCGAGGCTCTCGATGCGGGTGGACACGCATCGACTCCCAATAAAGACACTGCTTTGGTTAGAGTTTGCCGCGCTATCGCGGCGATAGAACGCAACCCGCCCAAACCGTACAAAAACCCAGCTACTACGCAACTGTTGAGCGCCACAAAGCGCTCTATTCCACGCTGTAAAGGATGCGGGCTTGTGCGCCGTATGTCGAGCAACCCTGCAACCGATGCCTTAATCCGCTCAACGATTGCTCCTACGATGATAATCGCTTCAAATGCGCCTAACGTGCTCCCAAGCGAAGTAAAAGCAAATCTTAACGTTCGATTGCTGCCAGGTCAAACCCCCGAAGCTGTCCTCGCATATTGCGAACGCACAGCGAAGAGAACGGGTGTTAACATGCGTCTCGTCAAGGCAAATAACGCGACTAAAATCTCCCGCACAAGCGGTTATGATTATGAAAAAATAAAAAGAGCGCTTGAATCCGCATTGCCCAATCATCTGCCCGTTCCGGGAATTATGACCGGGGCTACGGACTCGCGGTATTTTTCGGGCATCTGCGACGACATATATCGCATATCGCCCTTTGCCTGTGCAAAAGAAGTGCGCGATGCGATGCATGGCGTTAACGAACGCATCAGCATTAAATCGCTTTATGAAGGCATCTCTTTCTTTAAAACACTGATTGAGAGTTTCTGAATACTTTCTTAAGATGCGCTGACTTGTGTTGAATTATAATCTGTTGTGTTATATAATCACAATAGGTTATTATTGCTATATTTTTCATAATTTTAAGGAGGAACCGAATTGGAATTCGATTACATCCTGACGACTGACTCCGACGCTGAAATGCCTTACGAGTGGCTTGAACAGTATGATATTAAAGCTATTCTAATGCCCTATAGCGTGGACGGCAAGGAATATTTCTTTAATTTCTTCCGCGAGCTGCCCTTCAGCGATTTTTACAAGAGACTGCGCAACGGCGAAAAGGTGACCACCGCCCAGCGAAACCCCGAGGATTTCAAAGAAATATTCCTTGCCGTC
>CALNBC010000279.1 GCA_937874755.1 uncultured Clostridia bacterium | reverse complement strand
AGCCCTTGCCCTTTTCCAAGGTCAGCTCCATATGGAGCCTTCCGTCCTCGTTCAGGGTGGCGATGTGCAGGTCCGGGTCGACAATCTCGACGTCCGCATCGGTGGAAATATCGGCTGCGGTGACCTCACAAGGTCCGGTGGCGTCGATGGTCAGCGTCTTTGGAACGTCGGAATACAACTTTGCGGTAAGCTGCTTGAGATTGAGAATGATCTCGGTGACGTCCTCCTTGATGCCCGCGATGGTGGAGAACTCGTGCTGCACGCCATCGATCTTGATGGAGGTGACAGCTACGCCGGGCAGCGAGGAGAGCAGTACGCGCCTGAGCGAATTGCCCATGGTGGTGCCGAAGCCGCGCTCCAGAGGCTCAACGACGAACACGCCATGCTTGTCGTCCATCGTGACGCATTCGATCTTGGGCTTTTCCATTTCTAACATGCGTGATACCCTCCTGTTTGTCGTCGTGTTGAGGGCCGCGGTCTAACCAATCCGGTTACCTTGAGTACAACTCGACAATGAAATGCTCCTCGATGCTAAGGTCAATATCCTCACGCTCGGGCAGAGCGACGACTTTGCCGGTCAGGTTCGCGGCGTCCAGCTCCAGCCACTTGGGAACGGGGCGTCCAAGGCCGTTCTCACGAAGATCCTTGATCCTGTCGATATCCTTGCTCCTGTCCTTAATGGCAATAACGTCGCCTACGGAGACCTGGTAGGAAGGAATATTGACCTTTTTGCCGTTCACGCAGACGTGGCCGTGGTTTACGAACTGGCGGGCTTGCGGCCTCGAATCGCCGTAACCCAGACGGTACACAACATTGTCCAGGCGCTGCTCCAACATGCGGAGCATATTCTCACCGGTTATGCCCTTTTCGCGGGCAGCTTTTTCATAGTATTTCCTAAATTGGGATTCTAATACACCGTACGCACGGCGGGTTTTCTGCTTTTCACGAAGCTGAGTTCCGTACTCGGACACTTTTCTGCGACGGCCTGCACCGTGCTGTCCGGGAGGGGTGGGGCGGCGGTCAACCGCACACTTTGCGCTGTAGCAACGGTCACCCTTCAGGAAAAGCTTCTGACCTTCCCGGCGGCACTGACGGCACACGGAATCTGTATATCTTGCCATAAACTTGTAGTACCTCCTAATCAGACTCTTCTGCGCTTGGGGGGACGGCAGCCGTTGTGGGGAATCGGGGTGACGTCCTTGATCATGTTGACCTCAAGCCCAGCTGCCTGTAGGGCGCGGATCGCGGCTTCACGGCCTGAACCGGGTCCCTTTACGTAAACTTCGACGGTCTTTAGGCCATGCTCCATCGCTGCCTTCGCCGCGGTTTCCGCTGCGACCTGGGCTGCGAAGGGAGTGCTCTTCCTGGAGCCGCGGAAGCCAAGTCCGCCGGCGGAAGCCCAAGAAAGGGCGTTGCCCTGAGTGTCCGTGATGGTTACCATCGTGTTGTTAAAAGAAGACCGGATGTGGGCTGCACCACGCTCAATATTCTTCTTCTCGCGGCGCCTGCGCACCGCCTTTTTAGTCTTGGGGGCTGCTTTAGCCATGTGGTGTTCCCTCCTTTACTTCTTCTTGCTGACCAGGCGCTTGGGACCCTTGCGGGTACGCGCGTTGGTCTTGGTTTTCTGACCGCGAACGGGCAGTCCGCGGCGATGACGAACACCGCGATAGCATCCGATTTCCATCAGGCGCTTGATGTTCAGCGATATCTCGCGGCGGCGGTCACCTTCGACCTTTAGATGGCGGTCGATGTATTCTCTGAGCTTATGTTCGTCGGTTTCGGACAGGTCGCGCACGCGAATGTCCGGATCAACGCCGGTTGCGGCGATGATGTCCTTTGCGGTCTTCTGGCCGATACCGTATATATACGTAAGGCCGATTTCGATTCGCTTATCGCGGGGCAGGTCTACACCGGAAATACGAGCCATGTGGTTATTGCACCTCCTGGTAAGGTTTCGAATTTTGCCGAAGTATCATGCTCCGGCTTTCGTCTATTGATAACTGCGCGGTTATATCAGCCGCACCGCGCCAGGGATTTTTGGGCAATCCTTCAAAACGCAAGGTATGAACCCCTATACACTACAAGAAGGGATTTAGCCCTGCTTCTGCTTGTGCTTGGGGTTCTCGCAGATGACCATAACGCGACCTTTGCGCTTGATGATCTTGCACTTTTCACAGATCGGTTTTACGGAAGGCTTGACTTTCATGGGTTTATCCTCCTGTGGTGACTTGGGGTTCGCCGAAGTTGGACTTCGGCTGTATTGTTGACTCTAAGTATCGTATTAGTTCTTGGCGCGCCATGTAATGCGCCCGCGGGTAAGGTCGTAGGGTGAAAGCTCAATCGTAACCCGGTCACCCGGCAGTATGCGTATAAAGTTCATGCGCAGTTTACCGGAGATATGGGCGAGTATTTTGTGACCGTTTTGCAGTTCGACCTCAAATACAGCATTTGGGTATGCTTCGGTCACTCTGCCTTCTACTTCGATTACGTCTTGCTTAGACAAGCTGTATCCTCCTTGATCGGTTCGTCGTCGCTGTGCTCAATCGTGGAAAGAGCGTTCCTAATGTCGCTGTTCTTCAGATTGCCGTTGGCATAGAGCTGAGCAATTTCCGCAAAAAGCAGCGGTTTCAGGCGAAGGTGCATCAGTTTTTTCCGCTTTGGCTTCTCAAGCTTGCGAAGGTCCCCGTCTGCTATGAGAACGTACGCACCGTCGACCGACGCGAGTATTATGAAAGCCCTGCCCTTGTCTCTCCCTGCTTTGCTGAGAGCTACTCTGCCCAAAAGGTCTGAAAACCCTATCATTCCCACATCCTCATATCGCAGTCAGAATCATGGGTTCGCCATCGGTGATAGCGATGGAGTTCTCGTAATGGGCTGAGTAAGCGCCGTCCGCGGTAACGACAGTCCATCCGTCCTTAAGTGTCCTGACCCTGCGCGTTCCGGCGTTGATCATCGGCTCAACCGCTATAGTCATGCCCTGCTGGAGCCTTTGACCATGACCGGCAATGCCGTAATTTGGAACGTCCGGGGGTTCGTGCAGGTTCCTGCCCACTCCGTGGCCTATGAGTTCGCGTACCACTGAGAAGCCGGCATTTTCGGCATACTGTTGTATGGCCGCGCCTAGATCCCCCAGGCGATAGCCGACCTTTGCATAGCGCATTCCCTCATAAAAGCACTGCCGGGTGACATCGATGAGACGCTGAGCGTCTGCGGATATGCGCCCCACCGAGTAAGTGCGGGCAGCGTCGCCGTGGAAGCCATTGAACATAGCACCCACATCGATGCTGACTATATCTCCCTCGTTTAGGACGCGTTCACCGGGTATGCCGTGAACCACTTGCTCGTTGACCGAGACGCACGCTGAGCCGGTGAAACCGCCGTAGCCTTTGAAGGACGGCACAGCACCTGCGGCTAAGATGTATTCCTCGACAACCTTGTCGATCTCAAGAGTAGTTATACCCGGGCGCACAGCTTGCCTGGCGGCATCCAGCGCGCCCCGGGTGATAGCCCCCGCCTGACGCATTACAGCGATTTCCTGCGGAGATTTAAGAGTCATTACAGCTGCTCCAAAATGGCGCATATCTCTTCGGTGACCGTGTCGATATGCTTTTCGCCGTCTACGGATTTTAGCAGTCCTTTGGCGGTGTAGTATTCGATCAGGGGGCTGGTCTGCGCGGTGTAAACCTTGAGACGATTCTCTATTGTTTCGAGCTTATCGTCGTTGCGCTGGTAGAGCTCGCCTCCGCACTTGTCGCAAGCTGCGTCAGGCGCAAGCCTGCTGATGTGGAAGGTCGCACCGCAATTGCGGCACACCCTGCGGCCAGTTATGCGCTCGATGAGCAGCTCAACAGAGGCGTCCATGTTGATGACGGCGTCTATATCGCAGAATTCCTCCAGCGCTTCCGCCTGAGCGACAGTCCTCGGAAAGCCGTCCAGCAGGCAGCCCTTCACAGCGTCCGGTTCGGTCAGGCGATCCCTGACAAGGTCTATGATGACGGAATCGGGGACGAGTTCGCCCTTGTCGATATACGACTTGGCCGCCTTGCCTAGTTCGGTTCCGTTCTTGATGTTTGCCCTCAGGATGTCTCCTGTGGAGATATGCGCGAGTTCGAACCTTTCGCAGATGCGCTCGGCCTGAGTGCCCTTGCCCACTCCGGGAGGGCCCAGAAAAATTATTTTCACTGCTAAACCCCCTCCTATTTAAGGAATCCCTTGTAGTTGCGCATGGTCAGCTCGGCCTCGATGGTCTTGCTGGTTTCCAGTGCGACAGACACAAGAATCATCAAGCTTGTCGCCCCGAAGGCGCTGATTCCGCCCATCAGATTGGAGAAAACCGTGGGCACGGCGGCGATGACCGCAAGGAATACCGCGCTGAACAGGGTCAGCCGGTGGGAGATGCGCTTCAGGTAATCCGAAGTCGGTCTGCCCGGACGAATGCCCGGAATGAACCCGCCGTTTTGCTGCATGTTCTTGCTGATTTCAATCGAGATCGGAAGAGCGTCG
>CALNBC010000278.1 GCA_937874755.1 uncultured Clostridia bacterium | reverse complement strand
GCGAAGGTCGACGAGCATCATGTGATTGTCCGTCCCGCCCGATACGAGGCGCAGTCCGCCGGCCGCCAGCCCCGCCGCCAACGCCTTGGCGTTTTTGATTATGCGGTGCTGGTATTCCATGAATTCTTCGGTCTGGGCTTCCTTTAAGGCCACCGCCTTTGCGGCAATGACGTGCATGAGCGGGCCGCCCTGTATCCCCGGGAACACCGCGGAGTCTATTGCTTTTGCGTACTGCTCCTTGCAGAGTATCATTCCGCCGCGCGGACCGCGCAGGGTCTTGTGCGTGGTGGTGGTGACGACGTCTGCATACGGGATGGGACTGGGGTGCAGCCCTGCCGCCACAAGACCCGCGATGTGCGCCATGTCTACCATCAAGTATGCGCCGACCTCGTCCGCAACTTCGCGGAAAGCGGCAAAGTCTATAATCCTCGGGTACGCGCTCGCCCCCGCGACGATAAGTTTGGGCTTGTTCTCCAGGGCTATGCGGCGAAGCTCGTCGTAGTTTATGGTTTCGGTGTCCTTATCCACACCATAGCTGACTATGTCGAAGTACTTGCCCACAATGCTGACAGGGCTGCCATGGGTGAGGTGTCCGCCGTGGTCGAGGCTCATGCCCATTATCTTGTCGCCCGGCTTGAGCAGCGCAAAATAGACGGAGAAATTCGCCTGGCAGCCGCTGTGGGGCTGAACGTTGGCATGGTCTGCTCCGAAAATCTCGCAGGCGCGCTTTCGCGCCAGCTCCTCGGCAACGTCGACATACTCGCACCCGCCGTAATACCTCTTGCCCGGGTATCCTTCGGCGTACTTGTTGGTAAGCGGGCTGCCCATGGCCGCCATGACCGCAGGCGATACGAAGTTTTCCGACGCGATTAGTTCGATGTTGTCCCGCTGTCGCGAAATCTCGTCCTCCATGGACTTTGCGAGTTCCGGATCAACCGCGGCTATGGTACTGATATCTATCATTCTCTCTTCCCCTTCGTGGTCGTCATAATTTTTTGTCTGATTAAATCACAATTTGGTCTTTATGATAAAACAGAATACGTACGTTTGCAAGCGTATTATACGCAAACGTTCGGAACGTATTCGGCTGGAACGCGGATTTTACGCAAGTTTTACCGCGTTTTTGCTGTCGCCGCCGAAAACACCGGGGCGCCGATTCGCAAAGCCTGCGCCCAATTGCCCGCGCACCCGTCATGCAGCGACCGCAAAAAATCCAACATCCACATTAGCACAAAACAGGTGTAAAGCCAAAGCAAAAGGGCGACCCGTCAAGGCCGCCCGCTAATAATGCTCTAATCAATCGTCGTCGTTCTGGGGATTGCTGGGCTCAATCAAGCCGAGATTGCCGTCCTTGCGAAGGTAGAGCACGTTGACCTCATCTGTTTCCGCGTTGGTGAAAACGTAGAAGGAGTGTCCGAGAAGCTCCATCTGGAGCACCGCCTCGTCTATGCCCATAGGCTTGTAGGCGAAGCGCTTGGTGCGGACTATCCTTCTTTGCGGCTCTTCTACCTCCTCTTGCATCGGGGGGAACTCGACACCTGCGCGAAGGCTGCGGCTCAGCTTGGTGCGGTAGCGGCTAATCTGCTTCTCCAGCTTGTCGAGCACATTGTCGATGGAGGCGTACATATCGCCTGTGACCTCTTCGCCGCGGATGATGCCGCCGTCGAACGGGATGGTCACTTCGCAGATATGCCTGGTGCGCTCCACAGACAGGGTCACGTTGACTTCTGTCTCGGGTTTGAAGTAGCGGCTGATTTTGCCTACCTTCTTTTCGGTCAGTTCCTTGAGGTAATCGGAGACCTCGATGTTCTTGCCGGTGATGTTGATTCTCATAGTGTTGTCGCTCCTTTCACCCGCGGCGTTGCCGCCCCGGGGGTTCTAAGCATCGCATATATAGTATTCTACACAAATATTGCAATTCCTGTTTTTTGCCGCATTGTGGCTTCACAACTGTTACTTTGGCTGTAATTTGGCGAATTGTGTCCACAAAGCGACAGTGCGCGCCGTTCTCGTTGCTCCCTTTTTATTATTGTGCTAAAATGTGCAAGGCGGCACAATGCCGTTTTTAAGGCTTGTTTTCGCCCGTTGGGCGAACGCGCTCAAAGGCAAAGAGCAGCTCCAAAAAAGCTCGCTCTCCTCATTGCAGAGTATTTTACTTTTGCTTTATTTTATACCGAAAGGCAGACCACTAAAATGGGTTTTTTACAAAAATTGTTCGGCGGGGGTTCGCAGATTAAGAAGTTCACACCCACCGTCGAGCGCATCAACGCCCTTGAACCCGAAACAAAGCGGCTGACGGACGCGCAGCTTCGCGAAAAGACAGACGAGTTCAAGCGCCGCGTTGCAGAGGGTGAAACGCTGGATTCCCTCATTCCCGAAGCATTTGCCGTAGTGCGGGAAGCGGCCTGGCGCTCCATCGGAATGCGCCATTTCGACGTTCAGCTCATAGGCGGCATGGTGCTCCACCAGGGGCGCATCGCCGAGATGAAGACCGGCGAAGGCAAGACCCTCGTCGCCACCCTCGCGTGTTACCTCAACGCCCTCGCCGGCAATGGGGTGCACGTTGTAACAGTCAACGATTACCTCGCCAAGCGCGACGCGGAATGGATGGGCAAGGTCCACCGCTTTTTGGGGCTGACCGTCGGAGTGATACTCTCCCAGATGCCCAACGACGAGCGCCGAATGGCCTACGCCTGCGACATTACCTACGGCACCAACAGCGAGTTTGGCTTTGACTACCTTAGGGACAACATGTGCGTCTACAAGAAGGACATGGTTCAGCGGGAGCTTGCCTACGCCATAGTGGACGAAGTCGACTCCATACTCATAGACGAAGCCAGAACGCCGCTCATAATCAGCGGCAAGGGCGACGATTCGGGCGATATGTATCTCAAGGCGGACAAGTTCGTCAAGTACCTTAAAAGGGGCGAGGACGTTGTTGAAACCTCGAAGTACGAGACTATGTCCATGTCTGCCGAGGAGGCGTTCAAGAGCACGGGCGACTACGAGGTTGACCCGAAGCGCCGCACCGTAAGCCTGACCGCTTCGGGCGTTGAAAAGGCCGAGAAATACTTTATGGTCGAACGGCTTACCGACGCGGACAATACCGAAATCAACCACCACATTCAGCAGGCGTTGAAGGCGAACGCGGTGTTCAAGCTGGACGTTGACTACGTGATTCAGGACAGCAAAATCATGATAGTCGACGAGTTCACCGGCCGCATACTGCAAGGCAGGCGGTACAGCGAAGGGCTGCACCAGGCGATAGAGGCAAAAGAAGGCGTCGCCATCAAGAACGAGAGCAAGACCCTCGCCACCATCACTTATCAGAATTACTTTCGCATGTACCGAAAGCTCGCGGGCATGACCGGTACCGCCAAGACCGAGGAATCCGAGTTCAACGGAATTTACAACTTAGACGTGGTCGAAATCCCGACCAACAAGCCGAACATCCGCGAGGACTTCGACGATCAGGTCTTTTTGGCGGAGGACGCCAAGTTCAGGGCAGTAGTAAAAGAAATCAGCCGCGTGCACGCCACCAAGCGGCCTGTTCTCGTAGGCACGGTGTCCGTCGAAAAGAGCGAGCGCGTATCCGCCATGCTCGAGCGGCAGGGCGTCAAGCACGAGGTGCTCAACGCCAAGAACCACCAGAAGGAAGCGGAGATTGTCGCCCAGGCCGGCAAGGAAGGCGCGGTCACCATCGCCACCAACATGGCGGGGCGCGGAACGGACATACTGCTAGGCGGCAACCCCGAATACCTGGCGAGGCGCGCACTTCGCCAAAAGGGCTACGACGATTTTCTCATCGAAGAGGCCACCGGGCACGGCGAAAGCGAGGACGAAGCGATTATCACCGCCCGCAGGGAATACGCCGAGGCTTACGAGCAGTTCAAGCGCCAGACCGACAAGGAGCACGACGAGGTCGTCGCCCTGGGCGGACTGCACATTATAGGCACCGAGCGCCACGACGCCCGAAGGATAGACAATCAGCTTCGCGGGCGCGCCGCGCGTCAGGGAGACCCCGGCTCCACGAGGTTCTATCTTTCATTGGACGACGACCTGCTCAGATATTTTGGCGGCGAGAACCTCAAGTCGATTGCAACCAAGATTGCGGGCAAGAACAGCGCAGACGAACCCATGGAGATGGGCTTGCTTACCAAGCAGATAGAGTCGGCGCAAAAGCGCATCGAGCTCATGCACTACAACGCCCGAAAGAACGTCCTCCAGTTCGACGACGTCATGAACAAGCAGCGCGAGGTCATCTACGGTCAGCGAAGGCGCGTGCTCATGGGCGAGGACGTTTCGGACAGCGTGCAGGGGCTGATAGCCGACCTCGTGACCCATGCGGTCAATACCTATTGCCCGGCCGATACGGACGCCGACGAATGGGACCTTACCGCGATGGCTTCCCACCTGTCCCGCTTCTTCTTCCACACCGGTGAAAACCCATGGGCAGAGCTCTCCAAGGATGAGCGCCGCGCCCTGACGCGCGAGGGGCTCAC
>CALNBC010000277.1 GCA_937874755.1 uncultured Clostridia bacterium | reverse complement strand
GTAGTCTACAAGCTGCTTCTGCATATCTTCTGCAGAGGTGCCAAAGAACTGTCCCGCAAGCCTGAAAGGCTTACCACAGATGAAAAGCGCGAGTGGCTGAGCCGCTTTGACGGGGTTTCTTTGGGCAGCGACGCCTTCTTCCCCTTCGGCGACAACGTCGAGCGCGCGAGAAAGAGCGGCGTAAAATACATCGCCCAGCCGGGCGGCTCAATAAGGGACGGTCAGGTTATCGAAACCTGCAACAAGTATGGCATAGCCATGGCGTTTACCGGAATACGCCTTTTCCACCACTGATATACAAAGGAGCTTTATAATGAGACTTCTCGTAGTCGGCGGCGGAGGCCGTGAACACGCGCTGATAAAGGCGCTCAAAAAGAACCCTAAAATCGAAAAGATATTCGCCCTTCCCGGCAACGGCGGCATCGCGGCGGACGCTGAATGCGTGGGCATAAACGCGAAGGACATACCCTCCATAGTAGACTTTGCGGTTGCAAACGCTGTTGACTTTGCCGTAGTCGCGCCGGACGACCCGTTGGTGCTGGGCGCGGTGGACGAGCTTAACGCGGCGGGCATACCCTGCTTTGGACCCGACAAGGCGGCTGCTGCCATAGAGGGCAGCAAGGTGTTCGCCAAGGAGCTAATGCAAAAATACGGCATACCCACCGCCGATTTTGAAGTGTTCGACGATGCAGATTCCGCCCTCGAATACCTCAAATCGTGCGAATACCCCGCAGTCATCAAGGCGGACGGGCTTGCTCTCGGCAAGGGCGTGGTAATACCATCGAACTTCGAAGAAGCTCAAGAAGCCATACGCACCATCATGGTCGACAGGGCGTTCGGCGCGAGCGGCAATCGAGTGATAATCGAGCAGTGCCTAAAAGGACCGGAGGTTTCCGTGCTGGCGTTCGCCGACGGCAAGACCGTGGTGCCCATGGTGTCCTCCATGGACCACAAGCGCATAGGCGACGGCGATGTTGGCCCCAACACGGGCGGTATGGGCGCGGTAGCGCCCAACCCGTACTACACAAAAGAAATCGCGAGTGAATGCATGGAGCGCATATTCCTGCCCACGATAGACGCGATGAATAAAGAGGGGAGACCATTTAGGGGCTGCCTTTACTTCGGGCTGATGCTAACCGCAAGCGGCCCCATGGTCATCGAGTACAATTGCCGTTTCGGCGACCCCGAAACGCAGGTCGTGCTGCCCCTAATGGAAAGCGACCTCCTAAGTGCAATGCTCGCCACCGCAAACGGCACTCTGGCGGATACGCCTATTCGCTTTGGCAGCGGCTCCGCCTGCTGCGTCGTCGCGGCTTCTAAGGGCTACCCCAAAGCCTACGAAACGGGCAAGGAGATTCACCTAAAAGGCGCGGACGAACTTCCGAATGTGGACGTTTTCCACGCCGGAACCGCGCTCAAGGACGGGAAACTTACAACCTCAGGCGGCAGGGTGCTGGGCGTGACCGCAGTTGCGGACGACCTCGGCACCGCCATCGAAAAGGCGTACGCCGCCGCATCGCGCATAGAGTTCGACGGCATATACACAAGGAAAGACATAGGCAAAAGAGCCCTCGCGGCTAATAATACGCGCTGACCCCTTGGAGGGAGACATGGTATACAGAATTTTCGTAGAAAAAAAGCGCCCCTTCGCAGTGGAGGCGAAAGCCCTGCTGGGCGACCTCAAAGCCGAATTGGGCGTCAATATCAAAAAGCTTCGCATAGTTAACCGCTACGATGCCCAGGGGCTCAGCGCGCAGCTCTTCGAGCAGTGCGTGGGAACGGTGTTTTCCGAACCTCAACTAGATGATGTTTATGGCGAGCTTGACGCGCAGGGCGGCACAGCCTTCGCGGTGGAGTACCTGCCCGGTCAGTTCGACCAGCGGGCGGATTCTGCGGCGCAGTGCATACAGCTCATCTCCATGGGCGAGCGCCCGACGGTGCGCACAGCCTTAGTTTACATAGTTTACGGCGACTTGTCGCAAAAGGACGTTGCAAGTATAAAGGAATACGTCATCAACCCCGTCGAAAGGCGGGAAGCTTCCATGCAAAAACCGGCAACGCTGGAGCTTTCCACTAGCGAACCCGAGGACATTGCAACCATAGAGGGTTTTATCGACCTTGCGGACGAGGAAACTTCTGAGTTTGTGAATACTTACGGTCTTGCGATGGACGCGGAGGATGTTGCTTTTTGCCGCGACTACTTCAAAAGCGAAGGGCGCGACCCGACAACCACCGAGCTTAGGGTGATAGACACCTACTGGTCTGATCACTGCCGCCACACCACC
>CALNBC010000276.1 GCA_937874755.1 uncultured Clostridia bacterium | reverse complement strand
CATGGTCGATAAACACGCCCTCGCCGATAGTTGCGCCGGGGTGTATTTCGATGCCAGTCAGAAACCGCATAAACTGCGAAAGCATGCGCCCAAGCAGCTTTAGGTGGTGGTTGAATAGCCAATGGGATACCCGGTGTATGAGTAGTGCCCAGAATCCGGGATAACAGAGCACAACCTCCAGCGCGTTCCTTGCTGCCGGATCGCGCGCGAGTACCACCTGAATGCTGCGCCTAATAGTCTTAAACATGTTACCCCCGAATCAATAAAAATAGACCGCTGCACAGAGGCGCAGCGGTCGCGGTTCCACTCTGATTCAACGGCGGAAACAAAATCCGCCATCCTTTGGTGCCTTTAACGGGGCAAATCGCCTTTAGCTAGTTGGGCAAACGCCCTTTCACCAAAGAGGCTCCCGGGTGCACTTCCCTGCTCGCTTCGTGACCGAGCGGCTTTCAGCCGATGGCGCGCTCTCTCTTTGGGTCAGCTCCGCGCGGTACTTTCCCGCTCACAGCCTTTTATTTCGTGTTGCATACATTATATGCAAAAGCAAATAAACAGTCAACAATCATTCTGCTTTCAGTCTCGTCCATGCAGAGTGATAAAGCTTCTCGGCTTCACCCAAATCAACAAAGGCATTGCAGCGGTCGATAGTGTCCTGACTAGGGTTGAAAACATCGTTTTCGAGCATTTCTGCATCCAGCAGCTCCATAGCCGCTTTGTTCGGGGTTGAATAACCGATATAGCTTGCATTTGCCGCAGCGACGTCCGCCCTCAGCAGGTAATCGATGAACAGGTACGCCGCATCTACATTTTTGCTGGATTTGGGAATAATCATATTGTCGAACCAGATGTTGCTTCCCTCGTCCGGCACTGCGAAATCTAAATCGGGATTCTCAATAACTGCTGCATAGGCATCCCCGCTGTACGTCACTGCCAAGGCACCGCTGCCCGAAATCATGCGGTCGCGCAGGTCGTCCGTTCCATAAGCTGCGACCAGCGGCTTTTGCTGCTTGAGCAGCGCTTCTGCCTCAAGAATTTGGGCTTCGTCCGTCGTGTTGCTAGAATAACCGAGCTTTGTCAAGGCGACCATCATACTGTCCCTTACGGAATCGTACATATAAATCTGGTCGTCATACTTTTCGTTCCACAGGATATCCCAACTGTTGACGGGTTCGTCGACCATCGTGGTATTATATAGAATGCCAACGGTACCCCAGTGATAGGGGACGGAGTACCTGTTTTCCGGGTCAAATTCCAGGCTGAGGAATCTTTTGTCTATATTGCCATAGTTCGTGAGCCTTGAGGTATCGACCTCGGCTAAAAGACCCTGTTTTATGAGTTTCGTAATAATATAGTCGGAAGGGAAGCACAGGTCGTAAATGCTGTCGGTGCTTTGAAGACGGATTATCATTTCCTCATTGCTGGTCATAGTGTCGTAGTGAACGTCGATATAGGAGTACTCCTTACGAAAGGCTTCGAGTATTTCTTCGTCGATATAATCTCCCCAGTTAAGCACATAAAGCGACATGGTTTTTTCGACTCCCCCGCCACCGGTGCAACCAACCAGCGCGACTGCCAAAAGAACAGCGGTAAGCAGCAAAGCGATTTTCTTCATTTTTAGTTTTCCTCCATAACAAATGTCCCGGCTTTTCGCGCTATACGGGCTTCTTTCTTTTGAGCGCGTTTTTTTCTTGCTTCGGGAGAGCTCTTTCCCCCAAGGAAGTTCACCGTCAGCAGTAGCGACATGACTGTCACGAACATCAGAGCGGATAGCGCGTTAATCTTTGGGTTGATGCCGCGCCGCGCAAGGGAATAGATGTATATGGACAGGTTTTGAGCTCCCTGCTGGCTGAAAAAGCTGATTACAAAATCGTCGATAGAAAGCGTGAACGCAAGTATCGCGCCCGAAATAACCCCGGGCATTATCTGAGGCAGTATTACCTTTCTGAGTGCGACCGAGGGCTTTGCGCCTAGGTCCAGCGCTGCTTCATAGAGGGAGTTCGAGGTCTGACGCAGCCTGGGCATCACCGAGAGTATTACGTAAGGTATGTTGAAGGTGATGTGCGCCAACAACAGCCTTGTGTACCCCTGGGGTACGGCAAGCAGTGAAAAGGCGAACATCAGCGAAACGCCCGTCACAATATCCGGGTTAATTACCGGAATGTTGGAGCAATACATCATGGCGTTGCGCCAGCGACGCTTCATCGAATGGATGCCTATTGCGGCAGCGGTGCCGATAAAGGTCGCGGTGATTGAGGAAAGAACAGCTACGGTAACCGTAACCTCGAGAGCCGCCATAATGTCTCTGTCACTAAAGAGCGCTTCGTACCATTTTAAGCTGAATCCTCCCCAGTTGGCCATGGTCTTGGACGCGTTGAACGAATAGATAATCATGATGATTATCGGGGCGTACATAAACAGTAGCATCAGTCCGATAAAGAAATTTCGACCCCAAGAGCTTTTGCTTTTCATCAGATCATTGTCCCTCCGTTCTCTTCGCCTTTATCGAAGTGGTTGGCGATAGCCATGCAGATGAAAACCAGCACCATCATGATAAAGGATAGCGCGGCACCTACATGCCAACCTCCGTTAGCCTGCCCGACGGAAAGAAATTGATTTTCAATCAAATCGCCATAAAGCATAAACTGGGAGCCGCCCAGCAACCTAGAAATAGCGAAGGTGGTAATCGTTGGTATAAATACCATGGTGATTCCGGATATAACCCCCGGGATGGATAGTGGGAAAACCACCTTGGTGAACACCTGACGGTCGGTGCTGCCGAGATCTTGGGCAGCTTCGATGCTTTCTTTGGGCATTTTTTGAAGTATGTTGTAAATAGGAAGTATCATAAAGGGCAGGTAGTTATATACCATGCCAACCACCACAGCCCCTTGGGTGTTCATGAGCTTAACTCGACCAAGGTCTAACGCTACAAGCAGTTGGTTTATCAGCCCGTTTGTATCAAGAATGTTCATCCAGGCGTAAGTCCGAAGCAAGAAGTTCATCCACATGGGCACGATGAACAGCATGGACAGTATCGCTGCTCTCCTTGCGGGCATTCGGGACAGGAAGTAAGCGATGGGGTAGCCCAGAAACAGGCATATCACGGTGGAAATCACCGCCAACTCCAACGAACGAAGAAGCACCTTCATATATACCGGGTTGAGCGCTTCCTTAATGTTATCCAGGGTGAATGCGCCGTCAGCCTGACCTGTGAAGGCGTACATCATGATGAGGATCATGGGTGCTATTATGAGCACCAGCATCCAGACCGCATAAGGTATTGCAAAATACTTGCGCTTCATTCCTCCACATCCTTTCGCATTATGTGGATATCGTCCGGGAAGAAACTGAGTCCTACGTGGACACCCTCTTCGGCTTTGCTAGTCGAGTGTACAAGGAAGGTGTGCTCGCCTGTGTCAATCTGCATCTCGTAATGAACGCCCATAAATACGACAGAGCTCACCACTCCTGAAAGCGTGCCATCACTCGGCGGGACGATTTTTATGTCTTCCGGACGGATGACAACGTCCACAGCCTCGTTCGGAGTAAAGCCCTTGTCCACACAGTTGAAGCCCTTCCCAGAGAACTCGACAAAATAATCCTCTACCATTACGCCGGGAAGGATGTTGCTTTCACCTATAAAATCCGCAACATAGGCATTTTTAGGTTCGTTGTATATATCAATAGGGGTGCCTATCTGCTGGATTACACCTTTTCGCATAACCACGATTGTATCGCTCATTGTCAGGGCTTCTTCCTGGTCATGGGTGACGTAAATAAAGGTTATGCCAAGCTGTTGCTGCATGCGCTTCAATTCGAGCTGCATCTCCTTGCGGAGCTTGAGATCGAGCGCGCCTAGCGGCTCGTCCAGCAAGAGCACTTCAGGCTCGTTCGCGAGGGCGCGGGCAATGGCAACTCGCTGCTGCTGACCGCCGGAAAGAGCTTCCACAGAGCGGGTTTCGAAGCCTTGGAGTTCCACCATCTCGAGCATTTCGTGAACCTTTTTCTCTATCTTGCTTTTCTCTATCTTGCGAAGCTTGAGGCCAAAAGCCACATTGTCTGATACGTTTAAATGGGGGAACAGCGCGTATTTTTGGAATACGGTGTTGACCTTTCGTTTATAGGCGGGGACATTGGTGACATCCTTTCCATCGATAAACACCTTTCCCGAGGAAGGTGCTTCGAATCCGGCGATTATTCGCAACATCGTAGTTTTGCCACAGCCCGAGGGACCAAGAAGCGTCAAAAACTCGCCGTCTCGAATATAGAGGTTGATGTTCTTCAGCGCTTCTTCGCCATCGAAATCCTTCGATATATCGACCAACTCAATCAGATGCTGCGCCATGTACTTCCTCCGGAAACAAAAATATGCCTCTCGCTTGCATTAGAATGAGGGCGGAGAGCTTACCCATAAAAGTTTAGCCTGCAACTTGCCTTTGTTCTCTAGCCAATGCTGGTCTGTTGGGCGAAAATAAAAGGAGTCCCCTTTTTTGACCTTTATCCGCCTTAAGCCTATGCACAGCGTGATGCCGCCAGACAACATATAGCCGAATTCCTCGCCTTCGTGCGCGTTGTGCACCATGCTTTTGCTACCCGACTCCAGGGTAAGCATAATCGGCTCCATAGAGTTCTTTTGAGACGCCCAGGCGGCAGTCTATTGTTTGAAGAACAATATTGT
>CALNBC010000275.1 GCA_937874755.1 uncultured Clostridia bacterium | reverse complement strand
GATGCCTGTTTTTACGACTTTTCCGATTATTTCTGAGGGAATCCCTCAGAAATAATCGGAAAAGTCGTAAAAACAGGCATCACAATAGATGGCGAGCCCATCATGCCGCCCGAAGGCGATGAGTTGTTGAAGTTGCTTTGATGTGCTATAATACTGTAATTATCGCTTTGGCGAAGACTGACAGGAGGGGTGCAGTTTGGCAAACAGCATGACGGGTTTCGGGCGGGCAGTCTGCAATCGCGACGGTAGAGAGCTCACAGTCGAATTAAAAAGCGTTAACCACAGATTTTTGGATGTTTCGGTGCGCTTGCCCCGTTCAATCAGCTTTGTCGAGGATGCAATCCGCAAGGCTTTAACGCAAAAACTCTCACGGGGTCATGTGGATGTTTTTGTCAACTACATCAATAACAGGAGCGATGCGCGCACTGTCAAAGTAGATAAGCACCTTCTGCTCGCATACATCAAAGCATGCAACGAGGCAGCCGAGGCATCGAGCCTCCATTGTGACATTACCCTCTCCACAGCCTTGCGTTACCCGGATGTTCTGACCATAGCCGAAGCCGATGAAGATCAACCGCTTCTAATGAGTATGGCAGTGGAAGCTGCGAGCCTTGCCGCCGAGGAATTGATTAAGATGCGGCAAGATGAAGGGCAACGCCTTTGTACCGACATTAAAAAACGAGGGGAAACCTTGAAAGTGCTCGTTGCGAATATCCGCGAAAGAGCACCTCTGGTTGTGACGGATTACCAAGCGCGGTTAAATGAGCGCCTGAAAGAGCTGCTAAGCGATGCACCTGTGGACGAAGCTCGACTGGCGACCGAGGTCGCCCTCTTTGCAGACAGGGCAAGCATAACCGAGGAACTGGTCAGGCTGGCGAGTCACCTCGACCAAATGGGAAAGATGCTTTCAACAGAAGAGGCCACAGGCAGAAAACTAGACTTTCTGGTGCAGGAATTAAACCGCGAAATAAACACCATAGGTTCAAAGGCTTCGGATCTGGAGATCGCAAACCTCGTAATCGAAGGAAAAGCCGAGATAGAAAAGATTCGCGAACAGGTTCAAAATATAGAATAGGTGAAAACATGCAAAGCAAGCTGATCAATATAGGCTTTGGAAATATAGTTGCAGGCGGCAGGGTCGTGGCTGTGGTCAAGCCGGAATCCTCCCCCATAAAGCGTATAATCCAGGAAGCGCGGGATACTGGAAGGCTGGTCGACGCTACATACGGCAGAAGAACCCGCGCCGTAATAGTAATGGACAGCAATCATATTGTACTTTCTCCTGTCCAACCTGAGACCGTAGCCCACAGGGCTGTGGGCAAGGATAAAGATACAGAAAAGATAGACGAGGAATAATTCCAATTTCACATATTAACGGAGAGTACATTATGGAAAAGCGAAAGGGTCTGCTGCTCGTGGTTTCGGGGCCTTCCGGAGTAGGAAAGGGAACTGTATGCAAAGCGGTAATCAACCGCAACCCGAGTGTAAAGCTATCGGTTTCGGCAACTACCAGGTCAAAGCGCCAGGGAGAAGAGGAAGGCAAGAGCTATTTCTTCAAAACGCGGGATGAATTTGAACGCATGATTAATAACGGAGAGCTTTTAGAATACGTAATGCTCTTCAACTCCAATTATTACGGAACTCCCAGGGAATACATAGAAGAAGAAGTTAAAGCGCATAACGACATTATACTTGAAATAGACTATCACGGCGCACTATCTGTCAGAAAAGCATATCCGGACGCTGTGCTCATATTTGTCGCACCGCCTGTCGTAGGCGAACTGAAGGCAAGGCTAGAGCATCGTTCTTCGGAATCTGCCGAATCGCGCAAGATACGGAAGAACGATGCTCTAGCCTTGCC
>CALNBC010000274.1 GCA_937874755.1 uncultured Clostridia bacterium | reverse complement strand
GTGAGGGCATTATCTTCGGCAGTGCCTGCGAGGCGGGCGAGCTTTTCCGCGCAATGACCGGCGGCAAAACGGACGATGAGATTAAAAGAATTGCGAGCTTCTACGATTATCTCGAAATCCAGCCCATAGGCAACAATTCATTTATGCTGAGGCAGGGTACCGTCGCTGATGAGGAGGGGCTTCGCGATTTTAACAGGCAGATTTCCAACCTCGCGGCAGAGCTCAATAAGCCATGCGTCGCCACGGGAGACGTGCATTTTCTCGATGAGAAGGACGCGATTTACCGCGCCGTCGTCATGAAGACACAGGGCTTTACCGACGCGGACGAGCAGGCGCCCCTCTATTTTAAGACGACGGACGAAATGCTCGCGGAATTCGCCTATCTCGGAGAGGAACGAGCCCACGAGGTAGTGGTCAAATACCCGAACGAGATAGCAGAGCGCTGCTCCATGCTGCCCCCCTTCCCGAAGGACACTGCGACCCCCGTCATAGATGGCGCAGAGCAGGAGCTCATAGACGTAACCCACGAATACGCCCGTGAGCTTTACGGCAATCCGCTGCCGGAAATAGTGCAGGCGCGGCTGGATAAAGAGCTGGGCTCCATAACCAAATACGGGTTCTCCGTGCTGTATATCATCGCGAGGAAGCTAGTCAAAAAATCCAATTCGGACGGCTATTTCGTCTGTTCCCGCGGCTCTGTCGGTTCGTCGCTAGCGGCGTATATGGCGGGCATAACCGAGGTCAACGCCCTGCCCGCCCACTACCTCTGCCCAAAATGCAAGTACTCCGACTTTGACGTAGACCTCGACAAGTATGCAACAGGTGCGGACCTGCCGGACCGGGACTGCCCGGTCTGCGGAACCAGACTCAAAAAGGACGGTTACACCATCCCCTTCGAAACCTTCCTGGGCTTCGAGGGCGACAAGGTGCCGGATATAGACCTCAACTTTTCGGGCGAATACCAGTCCGTCGCCCACAAATTCTGCGAGGAGCTTTTCGGAGAGGGCTACGTCTTTCGCGCGGGGACCATCTCCTGCTTCCAGGACAAAACAGCCTACGGACTCGCAAAGGACTACTGTGAAAAGTCAGGCCTTTATCCGCGCTCTGCAGAGCTCAACCGCCTCGCTTTGGGCTGCTGCGGCGTGAAGCGCACAACAGGTCAGCACCCGGGCGGAATCGTCGTCCTGCCGAGGGACAGGGACATATTCGATTTTAACCCCCTCCAGCACCCTGCGGATGACCCTAATTCCCCCACAGTAACGACGCACTTTGACTTCTCTTCCATGCACGACACGCTGGTCAAGCTGGACATACTAGGCCACGATGACCCGACGGTCATCCGAATGCTTCAGGACGAAACGGGCTTGGACCCCAGGGAAATTCTGTTGGACGACCCAAAGACCATGAGCCTTTTCCGCTCGACCGAAGCATTGGGGGTATCCCCGGAGAATCTTCGCAGCCCTGTGGGAACGTACGGCGTACCCGAGTTCGGAACGCGCTTTGTGCGCCAGATGCTGGTGGAAACCAAGCCCACGACAATGGAGGAATTGGTCAGGATTTCCGGTCTTTCCCACGGTACCAACGTCTGGACGGGCAACGCCCAAGACCTGATAAAATCAGGCACCTGCGTACTCAAGGAAACGGTCTGCACCAGGGACGATATTATGAATTACCTCATAAGCAAGGGTGTGGACAAGAAGCTCGCCTTCTCTACCATGGAGCACGTACGAAAGGGCAAGGGGCTAAAGCCCGAGATGGAGAAGGGGATGAGGGCAGCGAACGTACCTGACTGGTATATCGATTCCTGCAAAAAGATTAAGTACATGTTCCCCCGCGCCCACGCGGCGGCATACGTCATGAGCTCCTTCCGCATAGCGTACTACAAGGTTCACTATCCGGAGGCGTTCTATGCGGCATACTTAACCGTTCGGGCGGACGCGTTTGACGTTGTAGCTTGTGCCGGCGGTGCAAAGCAGGTGACGAACCGCATCGCCGCCATCGAACAGAAGGGCAGGGAAGCCAAGCCCAAAGAGAAGGAACTGCAGACTATACTAGAAGTCGTGCTCGAAATGAACCTTCGCGGAATAGAGCTTATGCCTGTGGAAGTCAACGAATCCCACGCGACCCGCTTTTTGATAAGGCGGGGCGAGGATGGAGTAAAGCTCCTGCCTCCGCTCAACGCCTTGAGCGGTCTGGGCGACAAGGCTGCCAACGCAATAATGGAAGCGCGGCAGGACGGACCTTTCAATACCCAGGAGGAAATCATGCAAAGGGCACGAATCGGTCAGGGTATGATAGACATATTCAAGTCCGCGGGATGCCTCAACGAACTGCCCGAAACCAGCCAGATATCGCTGTTTGGAATGTTTTAAGCGAAAAAAGTTCCAAATACCCTGTTGCGGGGATACTTTTACTGTGATATAATATCCTAGGTTGTTGAGACTGGCATGGCAACAAGAGTGGGCAAAACCCACTCTTTGCTTTTGATACCATGCCTATCGCGGATAAATTTATTAAACAAATGGAGGAATCCCCTGCCGAATGGCAAAAACGCAGAAAAAAACAGGCCGACCCCAAAGCGCAAAGCAGATTGAGAACAGTGTTTTCGGTTTCCTTGAAGAACCAGTAACAAAGCTCGGATTCGAGCTTTGCGAGGTTGAATACGCCATAGAGGACGGCAACAACGTGCTCACACTGTTCATCTATCGCAAGGAGGGCGTCACTATTGACGACTGCGAGCTTGTCAGCCGCACCGTAGACCCGATGCTCGACGAGGCAGACCCCATAGCCGAAACCTATTACCTGAGCGTTTCTTCTCTCGGGCTGGATCGCATGCTCAAAACCCCCAGGGACTTTCAAAGAAAAATTGGGACTGAAATCACAGTTGGCCTCTTTTCTCCTCTGAACGGTCAAAAGCATATTAACGGAACCCTTTCCGTCGCCGACCGGGTTCGAGATACAAACCGAAAAGGGCAAGCTGCGCTTTGTATACAAATCAATAGCGTCCGCTAAGCCCTTGCTCAAATTTTGAAGGGAGTGCCGACATGAAAAAGAAGACTGAAGAGAACAACCCCCAGGTAGAGCTGATTCTGGCTCTTGACCAGCTTGAAAAAGAAAAGGGAATAAACAAGGCTGCCCTGATTGATGCTATTGAGACGGCTCTTGTTTCCGCATATAAAAAGAATTACAATAACGCTGGCAACGTTCGCGTTTCTATAAATGGCGAAACGGGCGAAATAGGCGTATATTCAATAAAAAGGGTAGTGGAAGAACTCGAAAACCCCGCAGAGGAGATCGAACTCGAGGAAGCTTGGAAGATAGCGCCATATTATCAGCCCGGCGACATACTCGAAGTCCAGATCGCGCCCAAGGATTTCGGGCGCATCTCTGCCCAGTCCGCAAAGCAGGTCGTTGTGCAGCGCATACGCGAAGCCGAGCGCGGCATGATTTACGAAGAGCTTTCCGAAAAAGAAAACGAAGTGTTGACCGCCATAGTCCAGCAGGAGGATCGCAACGGAGTCTACCTCGAGCTGGGCAAATCCGAAGGCTTTATGTATTCAACTGAATTCATTCCCGGCGAATCCTTTGCCCAGGGAGACAGAATTAAGGTCTATGTGCTCGAGGTGCTCAAAACCAACAAAGGTCCGCAAGTGCTCGTAAGCCGCACCCATCCGGGGCTTATCAAGCGCCTGTTCGAGTTCGAAGTGCCCGAGATTCAATCCGGCATAGTAACCATAAAGTCTATCGCCAGGGAAGCAGGTTCGAGAACTAAGATAGCCGTTCATTCCGCTGACCATCAGGTAGACCCTGTGGGCGCTTGCGTCGGTCAGCGCGGGATTCGAATAGAGCGAATCGTCTCCGAGCTCGCCACCGAAAAGGTGGACATTATCGAGTGGAACGTCGACCCCGCGACTTTCATCGCAAACGCCCTTTCGCCCGCCAGGGTGCTCATGGTGCAAATAAACGAAGAAGAACACGCCGCAAGGGTCATCGTGCCGGACAATCAACTTTCTCTGGCGATAGGCAAGGAAGGGCAGAACGCGCGCCTCGCCTTCAAGCTCACGGGATGGAAGATAGATATAAAGAGCCAATCCCAGATTGCCATGGTTATGGACGAACAACACCAGATGGACGAACAACACCAGATGGACGAACAATACCACGAAGAGCCCGCGCCAGATTTTAACGATTTCGAGAACTTTTAACTCTTAGAAAGAGCCGGAGGGTAACGATTGAAGCCACGCAAAATCCCCATGCGCATGTGTGTAGGCTGCCGCGAAATGAAGCCTAAGCGGGAGCTTGTTCGCATTGTGCGTTCCCCACAGGGGGAAGTGCGAATAGATAAAACCTCAAAGGCGCCGGGTCGCGGGGCATACGTATGCTCCAGCCTCGCATGCCTCGAAAAGGCAATAAAGACAAAGGCGCTGGACCGTGCCCTCGAGCAAAAGGTTGCTCCCGAGGTCATCGACAGACTTAAGGAGGAACTCGCCCCACCAAATGAGTAATCGTTTTTTGACCATGTTGGGTATGTGCGCGAAGGCGGGCAAATGCGCCTTTGGAGAAACAGCCTGCCTTTCATCCGTAAGATCGGGGAAAGCCAAATTGATGCTGGTGTTGTCCGACGCTTCGGAAAATTCAACTAAGCGCTTCAGGGATGCCTGCGCAAACGGCAAAGTGCCGCTGATACTGACCGGCGAACCTATAGACGCCGCTACCGGCAAGCCGGGAAGAAAATTTATAGCCGTTACGGACGCGAATTTTGCCGAAACCGTTTCGGGCGCATATGCCGGGGATGCCCGGGACACAGGGGGTAGATTACATGAGTAAAGCAAATATACAAGGAACTACAAAAGAGCTTAAGGAAAAATCCAAGGCTCTTTTGGAGCGTATAAAATCATTCCAGGAGGATGTCACTTCCTCCTACAAGGAGATTCGCGCTGCGGAAGCCAAGCTCAACGAGAGGATTCGCGCAGAAAATCACGCCCAGGCCGAAGCCGCGGTGGATCGCATGACGGCATTCGTCATGCCGGATGAACCCGAAACACCGAAAGCGGAAGCACCGAAAGTCGAGGAAAAGCCGGCAGCCGTAACTGCAAAGGCTCAGCCGGAGCGCGCCCCTCAAGGTCAGCACACCCAAAGGGACAATCGCGATCGCGCTCCCAGGCAGCAGTATACCCAAAGGGATGCTGCCCCAAGGGGTCAAACCCCCAGGGCGGGCGCACAAGACGGTCAGTATGCAGCAAGGCCGGCCCAGGGCACAAGACCGCAGCAGCCGGGCGCTCAAGGAAGACCTCCCAGAACAGACCGTCAAGGCGGCTATCAGTCCGGTCCGCGCACTCCAGACAAGGACGCATATGCAGACACTCCGCGCCAGTCGCGCGCTTCTTCGGGGCGCACCGGCGGGCAGTCGCGCCAGACTCCTGCCGCAGCCGCTCCGCCGAGGGATCGCTCCGCCACTTTTACCTCTACGCCCAAGCCCAAGGTAAATTACGATGCGGAGCGCAGGGGAAAATCCAAGAAAGCAGCCATAAAGGAGGCGCCGCCCGCAGTCACTTTGGACGACGAGAGGATGGGTTCGCGCAAACGTCCCCGCCGCAGGCAGCAGCCGGTGCACAAGGTCGAATACCAGAAAATCGAGCACGCGATTATCCCCACGGAGATGGTCACCGTCAAAGAGCTTTCCGAAATCATCAGCAAGCCCGTATCGGATATCATCAAAAAGTTGTTTATGTTGGGCATTATGGCCACAATAAACAACGAAATTGACTTCGACACTTGCGAGCTTATCGCCTCAGAGTACGGCATAACTCTCGAGCACAAAGTCGCCAAGACCCAAGAAGAGGTGCTTCAGGAAGCTGTCGAAGTTGAGGATGACGAGGAGCTTCTGCGCCCGCGCCCGCCGGTCGTCACCATTATGGGTCACGTCGACCACGGCAAGACCTCTCTGCTCGACGCTATTCGAAGCGCAAGGGTAACCGCTGGCGAAGCCGGAGGCATCACTCAGCACATCGGCGCATACACAGTCGAGCTAAACAGCCGCTCAATAACGTTCCTGGATACTCCCGGTCACGAGGCATTCACTTCCATGCGCGCCCGCGGAGCTCAGGCGACGGACATCGCCGTGCTGGTCGTCGCGGCAGATGACGGCATAATGCCCCAGACTATAGAAGCTATAAACCACGCAAAGGCAGCCGAAGTCCCGATAATTGTAGCAATCAACAAAATCGATAAACCCGGTGCCAACCCGGACAAGGTCATGCAGCAGCTTACCGAGCATTCCTTGGTACCCGAGGAATGGGGCGGCGACGTCATCTGCGTTCCCGTGTCA
>CALNBC010000273.1 GCA_937874755.1 uncultured Clostridia bacterium | reverse complement strand
ACGGCGTATCCATGCTGCAAAAGGCAAAGCTGCCCAACGAAATAATCAGCATCGCCCAGGAGCACCACGCAAGCTCGCTCGCTTCGTTCTTCTATTATAACGCCGTCAAACTCAACGACAACCAAGAGCTTCCGGAGGCGCATTTCAGGTACCCGGGTCCGAACCCGCAGACAAAGGAATCAGCAATTGTTTCGATTTGCGATGCCTGCGAAGCAGCGGTTCGCTCGTTGGATAACCCTTCCGAGGAACAAGTGCGCGAAATGGTGAACAAGATTGTCAGAACCAAGATAGAAGACGGCCAATTTGACCGCGCTCCAATCACGCTGGCGGAACTAAGCAAAATCGAGGATTCGATTATGGCGACCTTCAAAGGCATACTCCACGAGCGCATCGAGTATCCCGAACTTGAGGATGCCAAAGTATTTATAGAGGAAAAACAAGAAGGCGGATATGATTCAAATAGTAAACAGCCAAGCTCTTCCGTTTGAGCAGGAGCTATCGGATTCCATGGAGCGCGCAACCTCAATAGCCCTCAATATGCTGGGTGCGCCTCGCGCAGTCGTCAGCGCAGCGCTGGTAGACGATGAGCGCATACGCGAACTGAACAGACAGTATCGCGGGATAGATAAACCTACGGATGTATTGTCCTTCGCGGCGCGGGAAGGCGAGCAGCTTCATTCCGGCAGAAAGGGCGAATACCTCGGGGATATCGCCATCTCGCTGGAAACTGCAGCCCGCCAGGCGGACGAATTCGGTCATAGCCTTAGCCGCGAGCTCGCTTTTTTGACCGTCCACGGAGTTTTGCACCTTTTGGGTTACGACCACATGGTTCCCGAAGACGAAAAAGAGATGCGCGCACTCCAAAACAAAATCATGCAGCGCGCAGGCCTATCCGTTAAAGGAGAATAAATATGCACGACATTGAAATCAAGAACATGCTCAGGATGGCAAACGACGCCAAGGACAGGGCGTACGCTCCCTACTCCAACTACAAGGTGGGCGCGTGCCTGAAGGGCGAAAGCGGCGCTTTTTATCTAGGCTGCAACGTAGAGAACGCCGCCTACGGGCCTACCAACTGCGCAGAGAGGACGGCGATTTTCAAGGCGATATCCGAATGCGAGCGCAAATTCTCCGCCATTGCCGTATCGAGCACAGGAGAGACTGTACCCGTTCCCTGCGGTGTCTGCCGTCAGGTGCTGGCGGAATTTTGCCAGCCCGACATGGAGATTGTCTGCTCCAACAAATACGGAGAATACAAATTGTTTACCTTGGGGGAGCTGCTGCCGCACGCATTCACAAAGTCGAATATAGACGGTGGCACTATTGACAGATAAAATCTTTAAATCAGGATTCATCTCCATCGTGGGCAGCCCGAATGTGGGCAAATCCACACTGATGAACACATTCGTCGGTCAAAAGGTCGCCATAGTTTCAAACAGACCGCAGACGACCCGCAACAGGATAATGGGGGTAATGACCCGCCCCGATTCGCAAATAATATTCATCGACACGCCGGGCATCCACACTCCGAAGAACAAGCTCGGGCAATACATGCTCAAGGTCGCGTACAGCGCGATGGACGAGGTCGATTGCATACTCTTCATGGCGGACACTACCGCAGGCGTGCGCGAGCGGGACGAAGGCATACTCGCCCAGTTAAAAAAAGCAAAGGCACCCGTAGTTGCCGCGGTGAACAAGATAGATATCGCGAGCAAAGAAAACGTCGCAGCCGTGCTGGGCAAGCTGAACACCGAGGATTGGCTGAACGCGGTGATACCCATCAGCGCATCAAAGGGCGACGGACTAGTAGAACTTGAAAAAAAGCTTCGCTCCTTCCTCGTGCCCGGACCCAAGTATTTTCCGGACGATATGGTCACCGACCAGCCCGAGCGCGTGCTCTGCTCAGAGATGATACGCGAACAGGCACTCGTGCTCTTAAAGGAAGAGGTTCCCCACGGACTTGGCGTGGATA
>CALNBC010000272.1 GCA_937874755.1 uncultured Clostridia bacterium | reverse complement strand
TAGGGATATGGGCTATCTCGACTTTGACGAGCCTTTCTTGCGCCTCGTCCACCAGGGGACAATACTCGGTCCGGACGGGAATAAGATGTCCAAATCCAGGGGAAATGTAATTTCACCCGACGCATACATCCAAAAATACGGCTCGGATGTTTTACGCATGTATCTCGGGTTCGGTTTTGCCTACATCGAGGGCGGAAAATGGTCGGATGACGGCATCAAGTCCGTTGCCCGCTACCTGGACCGCGTGGAAAGACTCGTGGAGAAAACCATTGCCCTGCGCGGCCAAAATCGGCAAAAGGGCGCAAATGAACGCGAGCTGGACTACGTACGGGCAAACTCAATTAAAGCCGTCGGCATCGACCTGGAACGTTTCCAGTTCAACACCTGCATCGCCCGAATGATGGAATACGTCAACGCGATATACAAATACATCGACGGCGGGAGCGTGAACGGCGAATATCTCTTCAACGTAGTGCGCGACCTCATGTTGCTCATAGCACCCTTCGCGCCGCACTTCGCCGAAGAATTGTGGGAACAGCTCGGTCTTCCCTACTCAATATTCAATCAAAGTTGGCCGCAGTATGACGAAGCGGCGCTCTCTAGGCAGGATGTGGAGTACGGCATTCAGGTCAACGGCAAAGTCCGCGCAAGGATTACTCTGCCCGCCGAAATGGACTCCAAAGAAGTCGAATCCGCTGCACTTGCGGACGAATCCATACAGCACGCCATAGAGGGCAAGACTGTAAAAAAGGTAATCGTCGTCAGGAACATCATCAACATAGTGGTCGGTTGATTCTTAGTCACACATTCATCGCCCTCGGAATATCGGGGGCGATTTGATTTTGGCATAAGAAAAGCCCGCCGCGAATCGCCGGGCGGGCTTAAAGCTATTGAGGTGACTTAGAATTTGAGAGCCGCGCCGGTTTCACCAAACAGTTCCATGTAGTACTTGAGCTTTGCCTTGTAACCGTCGCAAATCTTGTCAAACGCGAAGTACGCGGTGCGCTTGTCTGCCTTGAGGGCTGCTTCGCCCTCGACGAACAGGTCGGAAGAGATGTTGATCTTCGTGATGCCGCCTGCGATTGCCTTGACAAGGTTCTCGTCGCCGGAGCCGGAGCCACCGTGGAGCACGAGGGGGACGTTGACTGCGCTGTTCAGCTCTGCAAGGCGGTCAAAATCCAGACGGGGCGTGCCTTTGTAGAGTCCATGGGCGGTGCCGATAGCGACAGCCAGGGAGTCAATGTTGGTCTGCTTGACGTATTCCGCAGCCTCTGCGGCATTGGTCAGCCCCGCATCGCGGTCTTCGTCATAGGAGTCGCCCATGCCTACATGGCCGAGCTCGGATTCGACGGAGACACCAACCGAATGAGCGATGCGGACGAGATCGGAGACCTCCTGGACGTTCTGCTCAAAGGGCATAGCGGAACGGTCGACCATGATGGAAGTGAAGCCGGAGCGGATTGCGAGTATGGCGTCGGAGAACTTGGAGCCGTGATCCAGCTGGACAGCTATTGGCATGCTGGAGCGAACAGCCATGTACTCAGCGATGCGGCCTAGCAACACCATGTCCTGGGTTTGCCAGTCGCATATGTCCAGTATAATGGGAGCTTTGATATCCTCCGCAACTTGAATAGCCGCGCGGATGGTGGATTCGTTGCAGACATTGGGCGCTACAACACCAAACTTATTGGCTTTTGCTACGAGTAGAATGTCCTTTGCAGTAACAAGCATTTTATATTCCTCCAAAAAAAGATTGATGAACGCGCCCTATGCTAAAGCCCCTTTGAAGGCTTAGCTAAAACGCGAAGGATCCAAAATTAACGGTTGCGCACGTTTAGCATTTCCTCGCCCTTGAGCCAGCGCTCGAGGTCATCGTAGCCAATCTCGACAGAGCAAGCCATGGTATCGGAGGATGTGCCGCCCATGTGGGAAACGAGGGTGACATTGTCCATCGTGCGGAAGGGCGAATCGGCGGGTAGAGGCTCTTCATCGAAAACGTCCAGCGCGGCGCCGCCTATGCGCTCTTCCTGAAGTGCCTTTATGAGCGCGTCGGTATCCACAATTCCGGAGCGGGCTGTGTTGATGAAATAAGCTTCGGGTTTCATCTTGTTGAACTGTTCTTCGCCGAAGTACTTGGTTGTCTTTTCAGAGTAGCGGATGTGCAGCGAAACGAAATCCGAAACGGCGAGTAGCTCGTCCAACGTGACGGCGGTTTCGCCGGCATCTGTTATTACCTGTGGGTCAAGGAAGGGGTCGTAAACCACGATTTTGCAGCCAAACCCCTTAAGGCGGTCTATGACCCGGCGACCGATATAGCCGAATCCGATTATTCCAACTGTGCTGCGATCCATGTTCCTGATGTGGGACATATTCTTAAACTGTTTGCGCCAGCCGCCTTCCTGGATGGCTTTGTGCGCCCTGGCGATGTTTTTATTTTCCGCAATCATCATGCCCACAGTGAAGTCTGCCACGGCGGGAGCGGAGCGCCAGGGAGAGTTGATTACTTTAATTCCATGCTCGGTACAGGCAGGAACGTCGATATTCTCGTAACCGCCGCGCAGGCAGGCGACGACTTTGAGGTTCTTACCTTTTTCTATAATCTCGCGGTTGACGGAGGTCATATGCACGCAAATGACATCGTAGTCCTGTACGATGTCAAGCAAGCCGTCATAGGTAACAGCAGCTTTGATTCCCTCGTACTCGCAGGCGTGCATGCGATCCATGGTCACCGTGTTATCTCTGAGGGACTCGTCCACCACTATGGTAACTTCCGCGTCGTATTTCTCGAGTTCGCGCATAGACTCGAATATATTTTCGGTGATTCCACCGTCTGCCATGCACAGTATCTTCGTCTTCGGCATTGTAAAGACTCCTTAATAATTATCCGAAACTCCCGACGACTATCGGGTTCGCTCTTTGTATGGTGCCGGGGCAGTTCACCCTGCCCCGGTATTGTTTAATAACCGATGTAATTTATTTGTTCGCAGCTTTCCAATCCCAGTAGGGGTTCATGACTTCGATAAGCTTCATCCATTCAGCATAGCGCTTGTTGAGCTTTGCGACGTGCTCGGGGTTAGGGTTCATGCGAGGACGCAGGCGCACGCACTTTTCGATGGCGTCGGCATAGTCCTTGTACAGCCCGG
>CALNBC010000271.1 GCA_937874755.1 uncultured Clostridia bacterium | reverse complement strand
GTCGACGTTGGGATAGGTCATCTGTCCGGAAACCTGGGGAGGCAGACTAGGTTCCTTGGGGTGTGCATAAGCGGGAACGGCGATGAGGGAAATGAGCATCAATAGGGAAAGAGCGAGGCAAAACAGCTTGGTTTTTCTCATTTTTGATTGATCCTTCCTTCCATAGTATTTACACAAGAAATGGCAACGTGCCTGTTGCGAGGGTGGATATGATTAACTTTACCATAAGTTCCAACAAAAATTAAGATAAAAAAGAATACTTTACACATATATTATTCGAAAGTTACAATTTACATAAAAAAGGGCGCCATTTGGCGCTCCTTCGAGTGTGTTTGTTGTATTGACGATTCGTTCGGTGCACTCAGTAATTCTTTGCCATGCTGCTTTCGATGAGACCGCCGCTGTAAACGGGTACGCAACCCGATAAATCCTCTGTGAAGCAGTAATCGATGTCGTCCTTCATACCGAGGTCGAGCAGTATGCCGAAGTGGTGCATTTTTGATATGAGGTTCATGCGACCTCTGTCGGAAGTGTAGAGAAGCTCGCTAACGTAGCCTAGGTCGTTGCACTCCACGGAAACGCCCATCGTGCGAAGCGCCGCGATTATGGCGCCCGCGCCGTAAATATCGTCCGCCGAGAAGCGGCCGCCCGTTCCGGCGCAGACGATGCAAACGTCCTCCCCTGAATCCATGATTGCCCGGGCGACGGCGGTTTTGTTTATCACCGCACCGATGAACACGCGGTTGGCGTTTTTGACCGCCTGCAGCGCGGAGGTGCCGTTTGTAGTGCTAATAACTACTGTTTTTCCGCGCACCTTTTCCGGCGTAAACTCCAAGGGGGAGTTGCCCAGGTCGAACCCGGGAAGGGGAACGGCGTTTCGCTCGCCGGCAATAAGGGCATCCTTGCGGTCCAGCGTGCGCATCATGGCGACGGCATCGTCCACCTCAACAACGGGAATGACCTTGATTGCGCCGTTGCCCACGGCGGTAATCATAGTGGAAGTGGCGCGAAGAACATCGATTGCCACCACCGTACGATCCCTTGTATCCCTCTCGGATATTTCGTTGTAAACGGCAAAGACGTCGACTCTCATGTTTGTACCTCAAAGTGGGGAATGCTGCGCGCTTAAAGGGCAAAAACAAAGCCGATTTGGAGGATTGACGCAGAGTTCCTTTTATTTCAAGTAATTATAGCACACATTGTGTAAAAGTCCATCATTATTTGAGCTGCGGCTCACAAGTGGGCATGTTTACAGGTCTTTCCTTGCCTCGGGTTTGCCTTTGCACACTATCCATAGGCATGTTAGAATAAGAACATGATTTACCTTTGCGCAACGCCTATTGGCAACCTTGAGGATATAACCCAAAGGGTGGTTAGAATACTGTCGGAGTGCGACGCCGTCTTCGCGGAAGACACGCGGCGGACGCTGATTCTCCTCAATCATCTGGGCATAAAGAAG
>CALNBC010000270.1 GCA_937874755.1 uncultured Clostridia bacterium | reverse complement strand
TGGAAAAAGGAGCTCTCTCTTGCGTGAAAACTCCTTTTCTTTGACAGGCTGAAGCACCCAACAGGGTGCTTTTTGCTTTGCTCTTGCGCTTCTCCCATGCTCCCTACTCTGCTTCCTGTGGCCAGACGAAAAGAACCGGGTGGGGAAAAACCACAAACAAAGAGAAAATACATCGTCGAACTCTCATTGTCAAAAACGTATAATCACTTGCAGTAAATGCATACAGTTGCCAGGTTGTGCACATTCTGGTATATTATGAAAAACAGAAAGCAAATTTTATAACTGTTAAACAGCAAGCAAAAATTAAAGAATTATGGGATGCTTCTCCAATAAAACCCGATTAATCGTAACACTTAATTAAAAGGTATGTTTTCGTCTAATCATGCAAAGTATGATTTGGGGGTAAAAGATGAAGAATTATGATGATTCAAAGGGCGGCGCACATGAAATTGCGCTGGGTGCCAAGCTCGAATCTACGCGAGATGCCGTTTATCAGGGCGGGCATAGCAAAAATGCAAATGTTTTCGAAATTCAGGGCGATTCTATTGTGATACGCACAGGGAACTGTGATTGCACGACCGGTGCGTGTGAAGCCGCCTGCCTCTTTGACGCCATCCAGCGGGACGAAAATAACAATATCGTCATTAATAGCAACTGTACCGGCTGTGGCGAATGCTTGAAACTCTGCTCCAAACAGAATCTTGTGGGTCGGAAGGATTCCCTTGCGCTGATCGAACTGCTAAAGGATAGGACAACACCGGTGTACGCTCTGATAGCGCCTGCTTTTTCCGGACAGTTCAGCGCAGATGTAACTTCTGGTAAACTAAGAAGTGCATTCAAGTACATGGGCTTTTATGGGATGCTGGAAGTCGCCCTGTTTGCCGATATTCTGACGCTGAAGGAAGCTTTGGAATTCGACCGCGAAATCAAGACCGACGAGGACTTCCTGCTCACTAGCTGCTGCTGCCCGCTGTGGGTTGCGCTTATCAAAAAGTCATACAAGTCGATGATTCCCCATGTTCCTCCGTCTGTTTCGCCTATGGTCGCCTGCGGTCGGTCGGTCAAAAAGATGCACCCGGAAGCAAAAACGGTGTTCATCGGTCCCTGCTTGGCGAAAAAGGCAGAAGCACGGGATTCGGACATCGCCGACGCGATCGACATTGTGCTCACGTTCGAAGAAATTGTGCAGTTATTCGAATTGATGGGTATTGACCCCGCTAGTTTTGAGGAGGATCAGAGCGACCATTCATCCCGAGCAGGACGGATTTACGCCAGGGCTTCCGGCGTGAGTGAAGCCGTGCAAAATACGCTGGATCGAATACGCCCGGGGCGCAAAATAACGTTGAAGGCAAAGCATGTGGACGGCGTGGCGAACTGCAAAGCGCTGCTGAAGGAGCTCTCCGAGGGCAATATCGGCGCGAACTTCATCGAAGGGATGGGTTGCATAGGCGGTTGTGTGGGTGGACCGAAATCCTTGATCGACAAGGACCTCGCTAAGGATGCGGTGAACCGTTATGGCGATGACGCCAGTTTCCGTACCCCCGCGGACAACCCGTATGTGTTGGAGCTTTTATACCGCCTAGGGATCGAAACGGTGGAATCCCTTCTAGATCGTGACAAGTACTTTACCCGTAATCTGTAAGGTTTAGCGCTCGTTTTTTTGCAGGGTTGCGGGAAAAATGTGCCGGCAACTGGGCGAGAGCGACTGAGTCCTGCTCCAATATCCCAGCAGAGCACCGGGAAGCACCTAAAAAATCAAAGAAAAATAACAGGGTAGTTCAGAATGCTTTGCAGTACTTGCGAATAATTCCATCGACTTTGCAGACAATATTTTTGAAAGCAAGTCAGGAAAAGGAGCTGCCAAATGAAAGCAACAGGAATTGTAAGAAGGATAGACGAGCTTGGACGAGTGGTCATACCCAAAGAGATTCGTCGCACGCTTCGTATACGCGAAGGAGATCCTTTGGAGATTTTTACAGACAGAGAAGGCGAAGTAATACTCAAGAAATACTCCCCGATAGGTGAACTGTCAGATTTTGCAAAGGAGTATGTCGAATCGCTGAACCAATCAATGGGATGCATTGCCGCCATATCAGACAAAGACACGATTGTTGCTGTATCGGGAGCATCCAAAAAAGAGCTTTTGGACAAACCCATCAGCGAAGATTTGGAAAATATAATGAAGCGCCGGGAGAAAGTAGTATCGAACAAAGCGGACGAAACGCGTTTCTATGCTGTTTCTTCGGATGATGAAGCCTTCACCGCCCAAGTCATTGTTCCGATATACGCCGAAGGCGATACAGTAGGAGCCGTTGTGCTGCTTTCCAAAGAGGATAAGGCAAAAATGGGAATCACCGAGTTAAAGGTTGCGGAAACTGCGGCGGGTTTTGTGGGAAAACAAATGGAACAATGAGGGGCAGGGCGCGCGAAAGGGCTGGCGAAAAGCCGCCCTGCCCTGATTGTTAATGAAACAAGCTTAAACGCGCATACCAGCCCAGCTGTTTGACTTATCATTACGAATTATAAGAGGAGGGAACACTGCCCATCCTCTTTTTTGTAGCAATAGATGACAAATCCCTGCATTTTGATATAATTGGAAATAAAAGCTAAAGCAGGAGGAAGCATGAAGGAAAAACAGTGGCAATTCAATCCTGCTACCGGTGTAGCGGGCTTTATATTGGCCTCCGTTCTCGGCGCGCTTCTTCAACCTATGCTTTCGGGTGCGCTGGGACCAGCGGGAATGGCGTATTACTCCCTTGCGATGCCCGCCTATTATTTTCTGACTATTGCGGGAACGCTGGTTTTGCCAATAGTAATCGGAAGATGGGTTTCTCGCTTTGTCCAAAACGGGGAAACGGGCGAAGCGAGGGCGTTCTTTGCAGACAGCCTGCTCGCTTTGGTTTTGCCCGGTGCAGCACTTGGTGTAGTGGCAGCGCTGCTTGCCACTCCCATAGCCAACATATGCAATCTTCCTGGCGGTGCGCTCGCACTCGTGGGCATCGCCCCATTGTACCTGCTTTCCATGGCATCCGCCGCGCTGCGAGGGTACTTCATCGGTCTGGGCAATTACGGGATTTATGCGCTCTCGCTACTCGTGCAGCAGCTTGCCAAGGTGTTGCTCGCCCCTCTGCTTGCAGGGCTCGGCGGGGAAGATGTAGGGCGCATGGCTCAATGGGCGTGCTTTGGGATATGCATCGCCGAAGCGCTTTCGCTGCTCGTTTTGACCGTGTATTTTGCTATTTTTAATCGAGGCAGAGAAAAGGGAGAAGCTTCGTCAGTAAGGACTCCCTTGGCTAGCATAGCAAAGAAACTCTGGACTGCAGGCGGTGGCGGCGCATTGCTCGCTTCGCTCTTTGCGCTGTTATCGATAGTAGACGCGCTTGTCGTGCCGGGCAGGTTTGATAAAGCTGTGTTTTCTTCATCCGCCGCCGCAGGCGGGTACGCGGTTTTATCCGCCTTCTCGCTGCCCGTCGTGCTCTTTCCCGGTGCGCTGTGCGCC
>CALNBC010000269.1 GCA_937874755.1 uncultured Clostridia bacterium | reverse complement strand
AGCCCGTCGCCTCCATGGTGGTGTTCACCGGCGGAAAACCCAGTCCTTCCCAGTACAGAAGGTTCAAAATACGAGGTTCGGGCAACGACGATTACGCCGCCATGGGCGAGGTGCTCTCCCGCAGGCTGGAAAGATTCAAGGAGGACAGGGAGAAGGGCGAAACGAACGGCTTTGCCGCCAAGCCCGACCTCATCCTGGTGGACGGCGGAAAAGGGCAGCTCTCCGTCGCCCTCGAGGAGCTTCAAAGGGCGGGGCTCTCCTTCCCCGTTGCGGGGCTGTCCGAGCGGTTGGAGGAGCTTTGGCTGCCAAACAGGAGCGCGCCTGTCGTGCTCAAAACCGGGTCGCCCGAGCTGCACATGCTCCAGCGCGTGCGCGACGAAGCCCACCGCTTCGCCATAACGTACCATAGGAGCCTTAGGAACAAGTCCTCCCTCGCCTCCGCACTTGAGGAGATAAAGGGCGTAGGCCCCGTTCGGCGAAGGGCGCTGCTGACCGCCTTTCCCTCGCCCGAGGACATAAAAAAAGCCACCCTCGAGCAGGCCACGTGACTGGAGTTCAGACGTGTGCTCTTCCGATCTAGCGAAGGGGCGGCAACCGAAGGGCAGGTCGAGGAATAGGGCGGTTTGCAGTCCTGTTCCCGTATTGAGTTTCTATTACTTGCCAAACCCGATATAAGTTCCGAATCCAAGCATATACAACGCCATTGCAATACTCCCGTTTTCATTTTCTGCTATCTTTTTCAGCTCAGCAAAAACATTATCGTTCGGAATTGTTACTGCATCAGAATCTGAGATTACTTCCTGAATCACTGACGGCAATACCATGCACATTTTGTAAAATGCATCCTCTTGCCCGGTCACAAGCTTATAAAATTCATCCATGCTTACCCGGCGTATCCGGCGATGCCTTTGCTTAGTTCCATCTACACTAACAGACCAAGCGACATTTTGTGAGTTTTTTGCTATGACTTCTACCAGCAAGCAAGCGCAATCATCATTAGACAGCAATTGTCCTTGCATTCTCATATAGGTTTTTCCTGCTGAAGCAGAGTTCATAGTATTGTGCTTGTTCTTTATTTCAACAAATACTTTTGAAACTTTATCTCCTTCCGGAAGTGTAATTCCGCCATCTTTAGTGTATATAACATCCCATCCGGATGACGGCACAACGCAACCTGATACATACTGAAATATGCGTTGATGAAAATACCCTATGCTATTATTGTTCGACTTGTCGCGTTGGCGGAAGACCTCATTCTTTATTATTTCTTCCCATGAATACCCGTAGATAAATTTGTCGAAAATCAGCTTGATAGGGTCAACAATATTACTATTAAGCCTTCTTAAATCGTATGCAACAAGGTTCTCCCCGTATTGCTGTATAGTAAGTTGGACGTGCTTTAAAAAATCATGTCTGGATATAAATGTCAACCCCCACACGGCAAGCCTCCTAATCCCTTATAGATCTGGTTGGCAATTTCATAAGCGAGCTGTACCGGCACGGCGTTACCTACTTGTTTATACCGGCTGCCAACACTCCCGCAAAACTCCCAATCATCCGGAAAACTCTGTATACGCGCATTTTCACGTATATTAAAAGGACGCGCGTCCAATGGATGGCACCTGTCCGTTTGTTTTTGTGAGGGTGATGTAAGTACCGCAAGTGACGGCTCATCCAAGCTTAAACGACGCAATATACCTGTTCTGCCCCCACCCATGTTCCAACAGCTTTTCATGTATTCTTTTGCTATGTCTTCGGGAATATCTCTCCAATAGCCCCCCGGTGGAACAAGCTCGAATATTTTGCGTTTATATTCAGAATACTGCGCGCCTGGTGTAGGGAATTTAATTTCAATTTTCTCTGTCAAGTCATTGCGGATGCCGATAGTAATAAGGCGTTCCCTCTTTTGGGCAACACCGTAATCCCAAGCATTCAATATTTGTTTTTGGATGGTATATCCCGCTTGTGCAAATATGTTTAGGATAGTATCATAAGTCCGCCCGCGGTTGTGTGATAGTAAACCACGCACATTCTCGAATAAAAAAGTTTTAGGTCTTAGTTTTTTTAGGAATACGGCAAAATGGTAAAACAACGTTCCTCGTGCATCCTCTAATCCAAGCCGTTTTCCGGCGTATGAAAAAGACTGGCAAGGGGCACCTCCTGACAGGAGATCCAATTGTCCTACTTCGATATTGAATAAAAACTCCAGGTTCTGTGGTGAAATATTAGCTATATCGTCGCAAATAACATTCCATTCCGGACGATTAGTTTTTAATGTTTGTGCGGCATCTTTATTATATTCTATAAGCGCAAGTGTATTAAATCCAGCTTTTTCAATGCCGAGAGCAAGTCCCCCGGCCCCGGCAAATAGTTCAATACAAGTAAAGGGTTGTTGCGCCTTCTGTAACGACGTGATTGTATTCAGTTGAACTGCCGCTTGATTATTCATACAGCGCATCCCCCTTTGAAAAATGTATGCTAAAAAGTATTTTATCACGATACAATCTAAAAAGCGATAATTGCGAATTTGTTTGTGAATCCTGCATAATCAAGTTGGTAAATGTATTACTTAATATGATTCTACTTTTTTGTGTCCAATGTAGCAATCCAAAAATAGACATTCACCAAAGGTGGGCATAAAATTACCCAGTACTCCAATCCAATCCCAAATATAAAAAAGTTAGTATAATAACTGCCTTACTAATCGCCGAATTGTTTGACCAAGTACGATTGCAAGCCAAACCGCTGTAAGTGCTTATACGCTTGCCGGCGGCCTTTTTATTCCCAAGCCAGTATCGCCGCTGCCCTCGCCGGCGCGCCTTCCCCGCCCCCTATCTTAAGCGGCAGGGCGGCGAACACAAAGTCTTTGCCGAGCAGCTTGTCTATATTGCAAAGGTTCTCAACGATGCACTTGTCTTTGCCGAGCATAATGCGGTGCAGCGTCAGCGATTCGCAGTCAATCGGGTCTATCGAGCTGTACTCCACGCCTATTCCCCGTATATTCTCCATATTTGCAAGGTACTCGGCGGCATCCTTGCTCAATACGGGGTAATCGGCGAAGAGCTTTGCCGTTCCCGGGTGTTTGTCCCACCCGCAGTAAACCAGCACGAACTGAACTTGCGTCAGGTCATAGCTTTTGAACGCTTCGGCGGGTATGCGCCGCCCATCGGCAAACGCAGAGCAGTCTACGGCTAACCCTCTGCCGAAAAAGCGGGTCAAGTCGGCATCGTCCACCGTAAAGCCGCCCGCAATGACGTGGGCGGGGCAGTCGACGTGGGTGCCC
>CALNBC010000268.1 GCA_937874755.1 uncultured Clostridia bacterium | reverse complement strand
CCTGGTTGCCGCTGGTCGGCTCGACTATGATAGTGTCTTTATTTATAAGCCCGCGCTTTTCGGCCTCGTTCAACATGTTGAACGCAGTGCGCGTCTTTATGGAACCGCCTATGTTGACGCCTTCGTACTTGACCAGCACCGCCGCGCAGTCCTTTTCCGGCAATCTGTTCAGGCGAATGAGCGGCGTGTTGCCAATGGCTTCGAGTATATCGTTGCAATACAAGGCGTCTCCTCCAAATACTTATCTAATAATGCGGATATAATAAGGTGCAGTATGCTACAGTATAGTCTGATAAAGACCAAAATGCAACAACTTAGGATACAGAGTTGGTAGGAATTGACTGTTTGACTTGCAAACGGGCAGTTTTCTGGTATATACTACTATAGATTGTTTTACACTGGAGTTAAGCTTGGGAATTGCGCCCAAACCGCATTTTGAATGTGCGCCGGGCATCGAATAAAGTTGAGTTACACGCGGGGTATACGTTTTGAAAAGAGTTGTGGTTGACGCGTTCGGCGGCGATAACGCGCCCGTTGAAATAGTCGCGGGCTGCGCGCTGGCGCTTGTTGAAATTCCGGACCTGTATTTAATTTTGACGGGCGACGAGTCGAGGATTAAGAGCGAGCTTGCAAAGCACCCAAACGCAGACATGAACCGGGTGGAGGTTCGCCACGCGCCAAGCCTCATCACCAACGACGAGCACCCGGTCAACGCCGTCCGCCGCAAGAAGGATTCTTCGCTGGTCAAGGCGCTTGAAGCTGTCGCCAACAAGGAGGCAGAGGTGTTCGTCTCCGCCGGCTCAACGGGGGCGGTGCTTGCGGGCGCCACTCTTATCGTCCGCCGCATAAAGGGCATCAAGCGCCCCGCGCTTGCACCCGTGCTCCCCACAAATCAGGAGCACGACGTTATACTTATTGACTGCGGCGCGAATGTGGACATGAAGCCCGTTAATTTGCAGCAGTTCGCGGTCATGGGTTCTGCCTACGCCAAGAGCATCATGGGAATAAAAAATCCGCGGGTCGGTCTTTTGAACAACGGTGCGGAGGCCGAGAAGGGCTGCGAGCTGACCAAGGAAGCGTACAAGCTCCTCCTGCAAACGCCCGTCAACTTTGCGGGCAACTGCGAGGGGAGGGATATACTCTCCGGCGAGTTCGACGTCGTCGTTTCAGACGGCTTTGCGGGCAATGTCGCGCTGAAGTCCATAGAGGGAACGGCGCTCATGATGATGTCCGTCATAAAGCGCGAGCTCATGGGCGGTACGCTCTCAAAGCTGGGCGCGCTGCTCGCCAAAAGCGCATTCAAGCGCATCAAGTCCAAGATGGACTACAACAGCCACGGCGGCGCGCTGCTGTTGGGGATAGACGGCAGCATAATCAAAGCCCACGGCACCTGCAGCGCAAAGTCGTTCGCCGCGGCGCTGCATCAAGCTGCGAAGTTTATCGACGGAGACGTCGTAAACATAATAAGGCAGAGCATCGAAGCGATGCCCCTGTCGGAATAATTTTGCATTTATACTAATTTCTAACGTCGAAAGGAGCATGAAAATGTTCGAAAAAATCAGGTCTATCGTGGCATCCCAGATGAACATAGACGAAGACCAGATCACTATGGAAACCAGCCTTGTGGAGGACCTCAAGGCAGACTCTTTGGATGTAGTCGAGCTCATTATGGATCTCGAGCAGGAATTTGACATCGAAATTCCCGACGAGGACCTTCCCAAGGTGACCACCATCAAGGAGATAGTGGAATACATCCAGACGCACGAATAGCCATGCGTAAGCCGGAGGAGCTTGAATCGCTCATAAGCTACGAGTTCAAGGACAAGTCTTTGCTCAGGATGGCGCTGACCCATACGTCCTACGGCTCTGCGCAAAACAATCAAAGGCTGGAATTCCTGGGCGACGCGGTGCTGGGACTGTACGCCGCGGGGGAGCTTTACCGCTCCTTCCCCGAGATGAACGAGGGCGAGATGACCAGGGCGCGGGCGGCATCTGTATGCGAAAGCGCTCTCTTTGAGAACGCTCAAGCGATTGACCTTGGCGAGTACCTTTACCTTGGCAAAGGCGAGGGCATGGGCGGCGGCAGGCAGAAGCTCTCGATAGTATCCGATGCCTTCGAAGCGCTCACCGCCGCTATTTTCCTGGACGGCGGAACGGAGGCGGCGCACGCCTTCGCAAAGCGCTTTGTGCCCATCCGCGCTTATGCCGGCGAACGGGCGATAGACAGCAAGACCCAGCTTCAGGAAGTCCTCCAAAGGAACGGCTCGGCGGACATACGCTATGAGCTTGTGGAAGAGAGCGGACTCGACCACGACAAATGGTTCATCAGCGAAGTGCAGAACGACGGGAAAGTTCTCGGCCGCGGCGAAGGGCGAACAAAAAAGGAAGCCGAGCAAAAGGCCGCCAAGCAGGCGCTAAAGCGTCTGGGCATCCGCAACAAGAACTGAATTAAAAAAGCGCGGCCGCTATGACCGCGTTTTTTGTATGGGTTTTGTTTGATTTGGAAAAGCGAAGCGCCCAAGGTTAAGGTTTCTTCCGGGCGCACCAGGCGCAAAAAAGCACAGCCCGCTCAGATTTGCTCCAGCATGGCGCTGGCGGTCGCGCTGTCGGTAATCAGTACGTTGTAGAGCCCGAGCTTTGCGGTATAAATCAGCGCGTTCACCTTTTTGAGCCCCGAGCCTATACATATAGATGTTTTGATGCTGCTCAACCTTTTGAGGTCGAGGGCGATGAGGTCGTAATTCTTGTTGATTCCGACGTAGGAGCCGTCCTCGCAAAACACCTGCCCCATGCTCTCGAAGCGCATGGACTGCTCGTAGGAGCCGCCCTCCAGACCGCCCCGCCAAAGGTCGCTGTACATCTCGCTGCCAAGGAGCTGCTCGGGCGAGCTGATGCTGAATACAGCGGCGTCCAGCGCCTCCCAATAGGCGGCGAGCTGGCGGATGTTTTCCATCTCCGCCTCCGTCCTCTCGCCCTTTCTGCGCGGCTGGTGGGATATGTTCAGGTAATAGCAGTTCGAGCGGAACCTCTCGCCGAAATAGCTCATTATTACGCTGGTCTGCAGCGTTGGTATGGTATAAGCAAAATTGTTCACCAACGGAATAAACAGCTTTTTTGCACCTTCGGTGTACGGCAGCTGAAGCGCCGTGTTGTATACCGAGCGGCCCCAGCCCACGCCCACCATATAAGAGTCGGCCAATAGCCTTGGCATGTTCGCGGCGGCAGTGGCGGCGGTTGCATCTATCAGCGATTCCTCGGTTTCGCCGGACGCGGCGGGGGCGATGATAACTTCGTCCAGACCGAGTGCGCGGCACAAAACACCTGCCTCTTTAGGGGCGGGCGGCGCTGCGCTCGGCATGGTCACGTTCACATGCACCATGCCCATATCCTTCGCCGATTTTAAAATTCGGCAGACCGTCGCTTTGGAAAGCCCTTCTTCCTCGGCGATTTCGACCTGGGATAAGCCCTCGACGTGAAACTTCAGCGCGATTTTGTGCACCAAGCCTACGTCGTCAGTCATAGACAAAGGTATTACTCCCCCCTTGCTGGCTATCTAATATATCTAATGTATAATTATAGTTTACATTTATGGCGGAAAATAGCAAGTGCTTTGCGCGCATTTGTTCAATGAAATTTATTTCTTAACAAGTGAAATGGTAACGTGAATAGTGTTAAACAAGGAAAATTAGTGCGAACATTATTAGAATTTTCAACAATACACACTTGTAATCGCAAATATTGCGTGATATTCTATTTGCATATTAGCCGGAGCATACCGGCATTCATCTCTAAATCATATTGACCATGAATAGTAAAGCTTTCTGCCCCAGAAAGAGTATTAGATAAAAAGGAGAGCAGCAATGGCAAACTATGTAATGGGTATCGACATCGGTACCACAGGCACCAAGTCAATGGTCGTGGATCTTTCAGGAAATATCCTCGGTAAGTCCTATCGAGAGTATCCCCTTAAGTATCCGGTTTGGAACCAGGTCGAAATCGATGCGGATTACCTAATTGAACAGGTGTTCGACACGGTCAAGGAAGCCATCCAAAACTCAAAAGTACCCGCACAGGACATAAAGGCGATAAGCTTTTCCGTCCAACGCGCAACATTCGTAATGTTGGACGAAAACCTTGAGCCCATCGAAAACAGGTTCTATGTCTGGCTGGACAACCGTGCCGAAGAGGACATGGCTGAAATAGCCACACTGATAGACCCCCACCGTCAGGCGCACATCGCCGGTCTGCCGACTTCGTGTACTTACACGGTCGAGAAAGTCTACTGGATAAAGAAGCATACCCCCGAGATTTACAACAAGACCAAGTACATCGCACTGGTCGACACTTACGCGATGCACAAGTTCGGCTCGGACGAAATCGTCGCCGAGGTCACCAACCAGATGGTAGGCGGCATGATAGACGCCAAGACCTTCCAGTGGAGCGACGAAATACTCGACGCTTACGGAATCGACAAGAATAAACTCCCGCCGCTGGTAGACCCCTGCACGATTGTGGGCAAAATCAAAGAGGACGTTTCAAAGCGTACAGGCCTTGCCGTAGGCACGCTGATAGTCGCCGGCTCGGGTGACCAGCAGGCCGCCGCAATGGGCGCCGGCGTTACCGAAGACGGCTCTATGTCCCTCACCCTCGGCACTGTCGGCGAGCTGGTCGTCGGTCTTGCAAAGCCCGACTTCGTCAAGCTCGAAGGGCTTCAGATTCCCTCCACACCTAACAAAGGCGTATTTGAGATAGAGGGCAATCAGCTTTCGGGAGCCACTTGTTACCGCTGGGCGCGCGACGTGCTCTGCCCTACAGAAGTCGCCCTTGCCGATGCCATGGGCGTGAACGCATACGACCTCATGGGCAACTACGTTCGCAAATCTAAGCCGGGATGCAACGGCGTTGTATTCTATTCGGGTATTTTCGGAACAGGCTACCCCAACTGGAACATCAAGGCGACGGGGGTTTACGTCGGTCTCAAGTCTTCCAACACCCGGGCGGACATGGTGCGCGCAGTAATGGAAGGCGTAACTCTGGAATCCCGCAACATATACGAGTCCATCAAAGCCACAGGCGTGACCATGAACGACGAAATCACAGTCACCGGCGGCGCAATCAACTCCCCCGAATGGAGGCAGATTATAGCGGACGTCATGGGCTGCAAGCTGAAGATACTCAAGGTCTCCGACGCGGCGATAATCGGCGTTGCCATTGTGGCGGCTTATGCTGCCGGGCTCATCAGCAGCCTTGCAGAAGGCGTGGAGAACATGGTTCAGGTCGTCGATACGGTCGACCCCATACCCGAGAACGTCGAGTTTTACAACAAGCTGCTCCCAATTTACCAGGATGTTTACCACGGCTTGAACGACAAAAAGATATTTGACCGTTTGGCACAACTTTCATAAAAACAAAGCGCAAGACGGGGGGGCTTAACCGCCCCCCAATCTTACTGAGGCGAATACGATGGCAATTTTTAACGGAGACATACACAAGGCGCATTCCTTCGAATGCACCTGCGGCAAAACCCACTCCTCCCCCATAGGCGAGGCGCTCATAGGCGAGGGCACCCTTAAAGGCCTGCCCGAAATGCTCAAAAGGCTGGGGATAGGCAAGCGAATACTGGTCGTTACAGACGATGTAGTTTTTGACATAGTCGGCAAAAAGGCTGCCTCCCTTTGGGAAGCGGGCGGCCTTGCGCTCACCTGGTACGTGTTCAAATGCCCCATGCTGCCCGACGAAACGGCGCTGGGGCAAGTGCTGCTCGCCGCGGGCAGCGAGGTGGATGCGCTAGTCGCTCTGGGCGGCGGCTCGGTGACGGACGTCACTCGATTCGTAGCGTCCAGAATAGGCAAGCCCCACATACCCGTTCCCACCGCGATGACGCACGACGGCTTCTTTACCGACATGGCGCTCCTTCTGGTCGGCGGTATGAAGACCACCATTGTTTGCGAACCTCCCGCCGCCTTTTTGGCGGATATGGACATCATAAAGTATGCGCCTGCGCGCATGAACGCCGCGGGCCTGGGCGAGATGACCGCGAAGCTGACCGCCATCGCGGACTGGTACGCCGCGCACCTGATTCGCGGCGAGCACTATTGCGGCGAAACAGAGCGCCTGATGCGCGAGGCTATAGACCAGGCGTTTGCCGCATCGGATGGTATTGCGAAGGGCGACCCTTCGTCGCTGCTGTCCCTGACCGACGCACTTTACAAGAGCGCGGTGGATATGAACTGGTACGGCTCCGCGAGGACGGGTGCGGGCGCAGAGCATCACCTGACCCATTACTGGGTCATGCGCCACGCCGCTCGGGGCGTGCGTCCGAATATGCACGGAGCGGAGGTCGGCGTCGCCACGGTGCTCGTAATAGACATGTGGAAGCGCATACTGTCGATAGACGAGCACAGCTTTGACGTTGAAAAGGTAGTAAGCGCCATGCCAAGCAAGGACGAATGGGTTACAATGGTGGAGAAGGGCTACGGCCCCGCCGCCCCCGAGGCGTTCAAGGCACAAAAGAACAAATCCTTCGACAAAGGCGCGCGCCGCGAGGAAGTTAAACGCATACTAGCCGCCCTGCCCGCCCTTCGCGAGAAGCTGTCCTTCCTGCCCGATTACAAGGCGCTCGCCATGCGCCTCAAGCAGGCGGGTGCGCCCTTTGTGCCCTCCCAGCTGCACGTTAGTCGGGAGGAGCTGATAGACAGCGTGCTCTACGCCAAGGAAGTGCGCAGCAAGTACACCTCCCTTTGGATAGCAGACGCTCTGGGGCTGCTGCCCGAACTCAGCATCGCCCTGGCAGACGACGCGCAGGCTCTCGAATCGCAACTGACGGTTTAGCCGTTCAGCATACAACATTTACTGGAGGTATATATCATGCCAAAACCCAAACTTCTTAAAGACCTCGACCTTTCCCGCAAGGCGCTGGCCGACTTGATGGACTTTTCTGTTCTCAACTCCGACGCTTCCCGCGCAGACATCGACAAGGGCATCGAGCTCTCCCTCAAATACGGCTTTAAGGGCTTCCACACCAACACCTTCTGGTCCAAGTACGTTTCTGACCGCGTCGCGGATGCGGGTATCGAAGCGGGCTGGCCGGTAGCGTTCCCCTTCGGCTGCGTCTCGACGGACGTCAAGGTCGCCGAAGCCAAGGAAGGCGCCCGCCTGCTAAAGGGCAGACCCTGGGTCATCGACATGGTGGCGAACAGCGGTATGCTCAAATCCGGCGAGTACGAGTTCTACAAGAACGACATCGCCGAGATAGTCAAAATCGCCCACGACGGCGGCGCAGAGTGCAAGGCTATACTCGAAGTGCAGCTGCTCTCCGACGACCAGATTAAAACTGCCGTCGAACTCGCCTCCGAAGCGGGCGTGGACTGGGTCAAGTCCTCCACCGGCCGCCACGGCGGACCTTCGCTGCGCCAGGTCAAAATCATGTGCGACACAGCGCCCGAACCCGTAAAGGTCAAGGTCGCGGGCACAGGCTCCTTCTGGACCCCTATGGTGGTCTTGGGCTGTATGCTGCTGGGCGTAGAGCGCATAGGTACCAGGAACGGCCCCGACATTATCGAGGATATGCAGATAGTCGCCCCGCTTCTCCAAGGCTAATCGCACAATCAACCGAATCCCCCTAAATAACCGAACTCCCCTTTGGTTGACCTTAAAATCAGGTTTGCCCGAAGGGGAGTTCAACTTAGGGATTCACTTAAACAAGTAAATTTTAGACCGCCTCTCTTCAAGCGGGGACCAAAAGTTGAGACCACCTCAAAGTGTTAAAGTGCTTTGAGGTGGTCTTTTATTAAATTATCGGCAGCCAGAGAATTAACGGTGTAACCTACTAAGTAAAATTACATACTATGTATTGAGCTCAATATATGCTCAATAATCAAAAAGGAGAATATTCAAATGTTACATAGACAATACCCCGCAAATAATTATGATCAGGGTTACGATACCGACAAGACTGAATTTAGATCATGCAGGAAACCCGAGATGAAGTTGTGGTTGGAATGCGGGCTCAACCCGCAGGACGCCATATTTGAAATAGACGATGGCGATGTTGAGGAGGATCAAACCTTCGTTCTAGATCGGGTGATAGTTGATGCCTCCCATCTATGCAGGCCGCTAGTGAAAATAGAGTTCTCGAGTATCATTTTCTTTGAAGCGGAGGATGAGAACGGCGGTGAGCACGAAATCGAAGTAGATTTGCTCTTTAAGCTGATAAGAACTTGCAATGGGCATTCGGAATGTGTTCAGAGCTGGAGATATCTCAAGGAGTTCGAAATAGAGAACGATATCGATGAGATTGAAATAGAAATCAGCGAGCCTTTTACCGTTACATTCTGTGACAGAACCTGTCCAAATTGCTGTGAATATCGAATGGTAGTAGAAGGAAAGGAGTTTGAAGGGGAATTTGATGCTTTGAGAGTAGTTAAGCCAGATTTAAGCGCTCTTGTCCAAGGGACTATCTGACGATTGACCAGAAACTAGATTGGGAGTTTCTGCAACTTAGTATCTCAATGGCATAGTCTCTACCCTCCGGTCGACTGATCCTTTTCTGTAGGGGGGCTGCTGATGATTCCTCACCAGTAGCCTTTCTTATCGTCTTAGCAACTTATTTAATTTGCCATCAACTCCGCTTCGTCAAGCGAAAACTCATATCAATCAAATTATATACTTCCTCTTTGGGAAAAGGGCTGTCCAAAACGACTGTAATCCAGTGTTCCTTGTTCATGTGGTACGCCGGCAGTATGCCATGCTGACCCCTCAAAAGGCTGTTAGTTACGGGGTCGCACTTCAAATTCAACACCTTCGCATCCCCTTCCCCAAGAAGACCCAATTTGGCGTTCGGCACATTCATAATAACGCCGTACCACTTGCCGCTGCCTTCGTGCCTGAGCACCGCGTAGTCGGGGTGGTTGAGCCAGGGGTGGTCGGGCTGCGTGCCGTACTTTTGCCTTACATAAGCGAGTATCTCATCTCTGTTTATCATACATGCCTCCGCCTAATCCAAAATTATCGATATCAATCACTATTATACATCGCAAAACAAAGCGAGCGGGTCATAAATCGTGCGTTCGCTAAATTCGATGCGCATGTACTACTGTCCGATTTATAACTCCTTTGGACCGTTGCAGGTGCGTTGACAGCGAACGTATGTTCGTGTTAATGTTCGCCTGTGGACAGAAAGCGGCGAATCGCACGACTCGACTGCGAAGGAGGACTCATGGAGGAAAGAATTTACGAGCTCGAAGAAGATGACGAGGGGTTTGACGGCATGAGCTGCACGTTTTTGAATATTACACCCAGGGAAGCCAAGAGGCTGTACGACGGACTGCTCCCCTTTGTGGACGGCGCCAACTGGGTCGATGCGCTGTGCAAGCGGCTCTTTCCCCTCGCGGCGCAGAGCGAACCCCGGGGCGTGGACGACATACAAAGGCACGAGTATTTCGCGTTGTTTCTCTCGGGTGAGCGCGATGGAATATAGGGAGGTCGCAGGCAGGCGCAAGGCCGTTCGCGTGATGCTCCGGCGCTGGGGACTGGCGCGGGATATGTGCCGTGAGAACGCGAAAAGGCTCGAGGAGTTCAAAGGGCTGTCCGAAGATACAATCGGGTGCAAGAGCACCATAGCTTACCTCGAACGCCGCTGCGACGCCGAATTCGCTTTTGGCAAAAGGATGACCGAACTAATCGCGGCGCTAACGCCCAGGCAGCAGACCATACTGTGGATGAGGTATTCCTCCTGCGACAGCTTTTTGAGAATCGCCCTCAGGTTTAACTGCTCCACCGACCACGCAAAGCGGCAGGAGCGCAAGGCGGTGGACAAGCTCTCGACGATGCTGGGGGGTGATTGCGCTTGATGGACGCTTGTGAGGTCAAAAGCAGGATAGATAATTACTTTGAGTATTCCGCAATCGGAAGCGGCGGCGAGGGTGGTGGCAAGCAAAGCGGCAAGGGCAGCGCGAACACAGAGCGCTACCCGCCCACCATGGCGGGGCTGGCGGTCGCCCTGGGAATGACAAGGGAGGAGCTGCTCGCACTCAAGGGCGGCGGAGAGGGCGAAAGGCTGGTTGCCTTTGCCCGCTCAAAGGTGGAGGCCTACGCCGAGGAAAAGCTGTTCGATAGGGGCATGGCGACGGGGGCGAAGTTCGCCCTCGCCCACAACTTCCCCGGGTGGGACGAGAACGGCGGGCAACCAACAGACCTGATGCTGCTTTCGGACGAGGAGCTAAACGAGCGCATAAGGCAGCTCGACGGTGAATGAATTGGGCGAAAACAGGGAGCTGGCGCTGCTTAAAAGGGAGAGGGAGATTCGCCGCGCTATTCGGCTTGGCAAGACAGACCCCGCATACTTCGTCGAAACATTCTGCCGCATAGAGGACAGGGACGCAGAAGGGGTGATTGCGCCCTTTATCCTCTGGCTGGCTCAGCGGGAAGCGCTGCTCGCATTTTGCGGCAATAGGCTGACCGCGGTGCTCAAAGCGCGCCAACTCGGGCTTACATGGCTCGCGCTGTGCTACGCGGCTATGCGAATGTACTACTCGGACGGGTACTCTGTCATCGCACTTTCCCGAACCGAAGGCGAAGCTAAGGAGCTAGTGCGCAGGATGGGGGTCATATTTGCCAACATGGGTGACCTTGTGTGCGAGGGAGCACCGCCAAAGGCAAGCGCATCCGCCGGCAGAGTAAAAAAGCGGCTCAAGCTGTCTTCGCTCGAGGCGGAGCTTTCGGGCTCGCCCGAATCGACCTTTAGGGCGATGGCTTCAACGCCGTCGGCGGGGCGCTCGTTCACCGCGAACCTCATCATACTGGACGAATGGGCGTTCCAGCAGTACGCGAGGGAAATCTGGGCGGCCGCCTTCCCTGTTGTCAACCGCCCCACAGGCGGGCAGGTGATAGGCATTTCCACCATGGCGCGGGGCACGCTTTTTGAGGAAGTCTATACGGGCAACATGGGCTTTGCCAAGCTCTTTTTGCCCTGGAACGCCGACCCAACCAGGGACAGGGCGTGGTGCGAGCGCACGAGGCGGGCTATCGGCGAAGCTGTAAAGCGGGAGTACCCCGCGACTGTTGAGGAAGCATTGAGCGCTATCGGCGGCGCATTCTTCCCCGAGCTGGACGCGGCGGCGCATCTCGCCGGCCCGCCCGACCTTATAAATTCGCGCATCTACGTTTCCATAGACTACGGGCTGGACGCCCTCGCCGCCCTGTGGTACGCAGTGGATTCCGAGGGGAACGCCGTGGTTTACAGGGAGCTGTACAGGAGCGGGCTTATAGTTTCCGAGGCTGCGGACGCGATACTAGGCGCGGGCAAGGGAGAGAAGCCCTTCGCGGTATTCGCCCCGCCAGACCTATTCAACAGGAACAGGGACACAGGCCGCTCTACGGCGGACATATTCGCCCAAAAGGGGCTGCCGCTGACCAGAACTTCCAACGCCCGCGTTCAGGGCTGGCTGGACGCGAAGGAGTGGCTCAAAGTAATCGAGCGCAAAGAACCCCATACAGGGATTGTTCGCCCCTTTGCGCGGCTTCGGTTCGCGTCCGGAGCAACAAGGGAGCTCTGGCGGACTATGACGGCGATACGCTGTTCGTCAAGCGACCCGAACGACGCGGCAACAGACCCCCACGAGCTGACTCACCTGCCGGACAGCCTTCGCGCCTTTTGCGCGGGGCGGCCGCTGCCCGCAAGGCGAGCG
>CALNBC010000267.1 GCA_937874755.1 uncultured Clostridia bacterium | reverse complement strand
TTATTTTTCCGGGGAAGTCAAGGGAGAATGCGTAATAGTGCTGGCGGGCGCACAATCCGTTGAGGAGGAAGCCCCGGAGCTTAACCACATGCTGGCGGAGGTCGAAGCTGCGGTGCGCGCAGGTGAGCGGGCGAAGGACGCAGCAAAGCGCTTAGCCAAAGGCATTACGTCCTCCGCGCTGTACAACGAATACCTCAAGCGAAAGCGCACCGAGGAAGCGTGACCCAAATAGCGACGACAGTAGAGGCGCTTTTTGGAGGTTTTAAGTCCAAATAGCTTGTAAGCGTACTATGTATATGTTAAAATAATACAACACAAAATGCATGATTGTGTTATTTTTGGCATAAACGACCGAAATCTTAAAAATAAGGAGCGTACAAAATGGAAAAGAAATTCTATCGCTGCGAGATCTGCGGAAGGATTATCGACGTAATTAAAGACGGCGGTCCTTTGACCTGCTGCGGCCAGCCTATGACCCTGCTCAAGGCAAACACCACCGATGCTGCCACCGAAAAGCACGTTCCATCCATTGTCCGCGAAGGCAACGAAGTTGTCGTTACCATCGGCTCTGTCGAACACCCGATGATCCCCGAGCATTTCATCGAATTTATCCAGCTCGTGCAGGGAGACAGGGAGGAGCGCGTCATGCTTCATCCCGGCAACAAGCCCAGCGCGAAGTTCACCGTCACAGACGACCCCTTCACAGTGTACGAATACTGCAATCTCCACGGCTTGTGGAAGGCAGAAGGCTAATCCGGCTAAACCGTCAGGCTAATCAGAACAGTCCGCCCCCTGGGTATGGGGGCGGACTGTTTGCATTGTAAAAATTCAAACTTCGGCTGCGCTTACTCCTTCAGACAGCTTCAGGACGTTTTCGGCCTTGTTGACCTTCCAGCGACCGCTCTTGATAAAGTAGAGACCGAACAGTATCCCCCCGATGGGCGCGAGGGTCACGGCAATGCCTACTCCTACGAGTTTCAATCCAAGAACGTTGACGAAGAAGTAAGCCATCGGTGCGCGTAGCACAATGCTGGTCAGCACAGCGTTGAACAGCGTGGCCAGGGTGTGTCCGCCGCCCAGGAACAACCCGTTGAAGGAGAAGACGATTGAGGAAATTGCCGCGTCTGCCGCGAGCAACCTCAAAAAGTCGGCACCTTCGACGACTGTCTGCGCGTCAGCGTTGAATATGCCCATTATCGCGCCCGGGAATAGCGCAATTACTACCCCTACCGCGGCGGTTATAAGTAGATTCATGCGAAGCCCGACCAGCATCGTGTTCATAGCCCTGTCGTACAGTCCGGCGCCTATATTTTGACCGCACATGCTGGCGATGCTTTGGCTCATGGCGATACCGGGGAGTATCGCAAAGCTGTTCACCTTCATGCCGATGTTGAATGCGGCGGAGGAATAGACGCCCAGCGAGTTTACCAGCGAAGTGAGAATCAGGAAGGACAGCGACACGCAAAGGTTCTGCATTCCCGAAGGGAGCCCAAGCTTGAGAAGCAGGCGAACCTTGTCGCCGTATATCCTAAAGCTCTTAAGCTTGAAATCGAATATAAAGCCCTTCCTGCGAAGGTATACGATACTCAATACCAGCGAAAGCGCCTGGGAGATGACCGTCGCCAGCGCCGCGCCGGCAGCGCCCATACCGATGGGACCGACGAAGAGAATATCCAACACCACGTTTGCTGATGCAGCGATGCCGACGAACACAAGCGGCGCCTTCGAGTTGCCCATGCCCCTAAGTATAGCGGAAACGGCGTTGTAGCCGAATATGAATATAGTTCCCGAAATGCAGATATTCAGATAATCCTTGGCGATGGCGTAGGATTCGACGGGCGTTTGCAGCAGGTCGAGTATCGAGGGCACGAGGGGCAGCAGCACCGCGGTTATGACCACCGCGAATATGCCGTAAAGTGAAAAGAGTGTGCCGATGGTCTTCTTTTGTTCGTCGAACAGCTTGGCGCCCGCGTACTGGGCGATGAGTATCGTTCCGCCCGTGGTGAACCCTATAATTAGGTTGGTGATTAGCACTGCGACCTGACCGCCTATGCCCACGCCGGAAATTCCTATCGAGCCTTCGTACCAGCCGACAATGACCATGTCCGCTACATTGTACAGCGCCTGGAACAGCATCGCTCCTAAAAAGGGCAAGCTGAACTTGAGTAGCTGCTTGGAAACGTGACCGGAAGTCAGGTCGTTCTGAAATTTGTTTTGTGCTTCGGGCATGGCGTCCTCCGACTGCTAAAGTTACTATGACAGTAAAGAGTGGGCTACAAAGCCCACTTGAATTATTGAATCAGCGCAAATAGCGCGGTTAAAGCTCACCTGTTTGGGGGCGCAGCAAAAAATTAGCGGCGGTCAAACGAGCAGGGTACGCATGTACTCCACAAAGAGTGCGAAGGCGATGCCCGGCTCTTCCAAAGTGGGCTGCCAGCGGCGCACCCATTCGAGGGAGAAGTACCCGTCGTATCCCAAAGCGTGCAGTCTGTCAACGCTCTCAGAAACGGGCAGAGTGCCCTGACCCATCATCTTGTATTTCACAGCGGCGTCTTGCTCTATAGAGTCCTTGATGTGAACATGGCGTATGTATTTGCCGATATTGTCCACCGTGGTTTTAGGGGTCTCGCCAAAGAAGCGGAAGGGATGGTTTATGTCCCAAAGCGCGGCAAGTGCACCTGAGCCGACAGATTCGATAACGTCCGCCAGGCGGGCGGTATCCGCAAAATAGCCATTGCTCTCGAGCAGCAGCGTCACATTGTGCTTTTCGGCGTAGGCGGCGAGCAACGCGGCGGTCTTCTTGACGCGCTTCGCGTCCACTAGCGCGCTGGGCGCAGGGTCTGTGTCTCCAAGTATGCGAACGTAGGGGATGGACAGGGATGCGGCGCAATCTATATAGGCCTTGCATTCAAAGTAGACTTCTTCCCCTGGTTTTTGAAGCTCGCAGGCGGAGGTAAGGCAGGGAATCTCAAGTTTAAGCCTTTCCAGGGAAGCTTTGGTCTTTGTGAGGTTTTCCGGCAAGAATTCGGTTATGTTCGGAGCGTAAAGCTCTTTGCCGACGCCTCGAATCTCAACTCCATCATACCCTAAATCGCAGGCGGAAGAAAGAATGTCTGAAAAGGACCATTCGGGACAGCCGAGTGTTGAAAAAGCCAATTTCATGAAGAGCACCTCAAAATAGGTAGTTAAGCGATTTTCGGACCATAAGTCCTGCATCTATAAACACATTATAACACAGCGATGCCGAAGCTGAAAACCCGAGTAGCGCAATATTGCAAAACAGCTAATACATCGCACAGGAATGCATGAAAGAAAAACCAGCCCCCTTCGGTTGTGTTGTCGAAGGGGGCTGCGTTATAGGGCGATGATTATTTGTCAGTTGAAGGCGATGAATGCTTTCTTCACATAGCCAGAGTATGTCTTGCCGGAGCTCACGAAGGTTATCTCATAATAAACGCCTGATTCACCTTTGATGGTGACCTTGGTGCCGTTGCTCAGCGTTGCGCGGCGACCGTAGTTGGAACCCGCACCCTTTCTAACGCTGACGCGCAGGTCGTCATCCCCGGAACTTATTTTGCCTGTTCTGCCGGTAACGTCCCCCGCGCTGACCACTATGGTCATTGCGGATACGGAGCCGGAAGCGGTCTTCATATAGACGGTGGTGGTTCCGGCGGAAAGCCCGGTGAACCTCGCCTGCTTATACCCATCCGAACCGGTCACGAGGGATGCGGAAACGACGGAGGGGTTTGCCGACCAGGCTTCTTTGACGCTCGTATTTGAGTACTTGAAGGTCTTGTATCCGCCTGCAGAAACGGAGTAGGACTTGGTAGGCTTGGGCAGGTTCGGGTCAGTCGTTCCCGACGAGCCGGCGGTGACCGTTATGGGAAGCTGACCAGTAGCGCCGGTGTTGGTAACATAGGTTATAGTGGTGGTGCCAGCGGAAACACCGGTGACGGTGATTCCGTTGGTGGAAGCTACGGTGGAGTTCGAGCTAAAGGATGTGACTATAGTCATTCCTGCGCCGTTAATTATCGTGGTTTCTCCGACCGCGATGGAGTTCTTGAGCAGGGATACCTGCCCTGTGCCGCCAGGGAGTCCGCCGATGCCCACGGTTACGGTGAACTGACCGATGGTGCCAGAAACAGAGTTGATGCAATAGATGGTTGCAGTGCCGTTGGAAACGCCCTTGACCATGCCGCCGTCAGTAACGGTGGCGACAGCGGGGTTGCTCGAGCCGCAATGGTCGGGGTAACCGTTCAGGAAGAGTTGCAAAGACTCGTTGATGTTTATGTTGCTCTTAGGGGCCGAGACGGTGTTGTTCGGGAAGCTTCCGCCGAACAAGCGGATTGTGCCGACGTTTCCGGCGGAGTCATAGGCGGTGATATCCGCATAGCCCACTTTGCCCACAGGAATCATGCAAGTGACAAGACCGGTGTTGGTCACGGTGAAATCGGCGGGCCAATTTGAGGAGCAAGCTGTTATAGGATACCCTTTGGAGGATGTGAGCTGAGTGCTTTGACCATAGGTCAAAAGGGTGCTGCCTGCGGATATCGTGGTGCTGCCCGAGCCTAAAACGCTGCGTACGGTGACGGACGTGCGACCTACCTCAAGGTCCCCGATTTTGGCGACTATGACGAGGTTGCCGGAGGTTAGACCAGTAACGGTGCCTATCGGAATGTTGGGGTAGTTGATGCCGCCGTAAGCGACCGTTCCCCTGTCGTTGGTCACAGTTCCGTAAGCGGTGCTGGAGGCTGAATCTACAGAGTAAGTTATGTTGTTGTAGCCAATGGTTGCGGGATTGACCGGGCGTATTGTGGCGGTGCTTGTGGTGACCATAGCGATTATGACGCTCTGGTCAGAAGTAATGGGGATAATCTCCGCGGCAAGGGCTGCGGGTGCCGCGATCGCAAAGACCATCATAAGAGCCAGAAAAACCGCGAGCAGGCGTTTTGTCTTCATAAGGGAGCCTCCTTTTTTGTTGAAGAGTTATTAAATGAGAACTCAGCCCGGGCGGGAAAAGCATCGGCGATTTTGGAAGAAAGCCCAGGCAATGGTAATTCGTTTAATTATTACTATAAATATGGAAAGAACAAGAGTCAATTAAACAAACTATTAATTATCAGCGCAAAATCGATGAAAGTTGTAAACGTAGCGCAATACATGCAAAATTCAATAGAAAGGAGCCATACAGCATAGCTGTGCATAGCAAAAGCGCCCTCCGGGATTCGGAAGGCGCTTTTGAAACCGTGCACCTGTTTTCGATAATCGTTTCTCCGAGCGGTGACGATGCGCTCCGCTCCGGCCGGGCAGCCCCGCGGCACACCCGGAGATCCGCTTAATGCTGCTTCCGTCAGGATCTGACATGGTTCACGGAACCGAATTGCACAGGACCCGGCCATCAGCACGGAAACGCACCGTTCTGCCTCACAGAAACGTACCTCTTAACAGGGATTCAACCCCGCTGTAGCGGATTGCGGGTTCAGGGCACCGCTAACTCCCCGTCTAGCACGGCAAGAGTATTATATGCGCAGCTCGACCGGCTTGTCAAGCCGAAGGGGTATGCAAATTGCGGCAAACGGGGCTTTGCAGGGCGGGTGCTATTGCTGCGCTTCTTTTGGCCCGAACTTATAAAGGGTGGAGAGCGGCTTGTAAATCAGGAAAGTGATAAGGCAGTTCAAGCCCGCTTTAATGACGTTAAAGGGCAGTATTGCGGGGACTATCATGCCCATGACCACAGAGCGATCCACACCCATGAAAATAGGAGTGAATATAATGTTCCAAACCACCATAGATGCGACCATCGCGAGAGCGCCGCACACCAGGGCGAGTATCGCACCCTTGAAGGTCTTTTTGCGCCTGTAAATCAATCCTGCGATGACGGACATGATTCCCGTTGCGAATATGTGCATTATTATGCCTATGATTCCGCTGCCTGCGGAAACCGTAAGCCCTTGTATGACCGATACGACTACTGTGAGCGCCAGCCCCGCCCAGGGCCCGAACAGGAAGGTGCCTATCAGTATGGGTATATCCGCCGGGTCGTACTGCAGGAAGGGCGCTGCGGGAATAATGGAGAAGTGCACCAGCATCACCAGCATGATGGACATAGCGGCCAGCATGGACATAAAGGCGAGCTTTTGGACGTCGATTTGTTTTGTTGTGGACATTTTTTGCAACCTCCGATATATTTTTGGCCCGATCGGACGGCTCAATACCCGCGCTTCGCAATACAAAACCCCGCAACGAGAATCGCTGCGGGGCAAAATGGCATGTGCAAAAGACGTGGTGGCACGCGCCGTTTCTTTCATCCGGACTATGACCGTTGGTACCGGAATCGCACCGGTTCGGCTCGCAAAAGCGAGTTCGCGGACTGTGGGGAAACCCCTTCACCGCCAGTGGAGATTTTCACTCCGCCCCGAAACAGACTTTACAATATATATAGTATTCCCGACCACAGCATTTGTCAAGTTTTTCGCGCGAAATTATAGGACAAAGAGATTGGTCGATATATGAAGTCACAAACGAAGCAATTAAAGTGACTAAATCACCCAAATATCAGCGAAAACGCCCATATTACCCCCGAAATCGCCAGGGTGATGAGCCCCCAGCCTCCAATAATGCCGGTAATCAGCCTGCGGACGTTTGTGGATTCCCTGCCAAAGTAATATTGCCTTCCCCAGTCAAAAAGGGGAAACAGCAGTGCTATCGCGCACACCCAAAGGGGCGGGATCGCGCCCAGGGCAAAGAGAATTCCGCCGATAACATATCCGGCAAAAATGCCTGTACACCTCGCGCAAAGGGGGAGCTGCCGACCGCGGACAAAAAAACTCCTGTCAGGTCTTTGGTGGCAGCCCAGCATGCCAAAAAAGCTGAAGAGCGCGTTCATGCGGGGCTCACTTCGCCGCGCTATACTTTTCGACTATGCGCCGCATAACCTCAACCATCTTCTCTAAAGATTGGACGGGGATGTACTCGAACCTGCCGTGGAAGTTGTGCCCTCCTGTGGAAAGGTTCGGGCAGGGCAGACCCATAAAGGAAAGATTCGCGCCGTCCGTACCGCCGCGTATAGGCTGTATTAGGGGCTCCACACCCGATTCGACCATGGCGGACTTCGCGGTTTCGATAAGGTGCATGTGGGGGAGTATCTTTTCCTTCATGTTGAAGTACGAGTTTTTTATCTCCACCGAGACAGTGCCTTCGCCGTACTTTTCGTTCAGGTACCGCTCGATAGCGCGCAGGCGTTCCTTTTTGGCTTCGAACAGGCTCTTGTCGTGATCGCGCACTATATAGCCAAGCTTGCAGTGCTCCACTTCGCCAACAATGCTCGTGATATGGTAAAAACCGTCGTACCCGTCGGTTGTGGCGGGGGTTTGAGCCGCGGGCAACATCGAGTTGAACTCCATGCCTATGAGCACGGCGTTCTTCATCTTGTTTTTTGCAGTCCCGGGGTGGATGCTCACGCCGTTCACGAATACTTTTGCCGAAGCGGCGTTGAAGTTCTCGTATTCGATTTCGCCGAGCTTTCCGCCGTCAATCGTATACGCGAACTCCGCGCCGAAGCGCTCCACATCAAAGTGGGCGGTGCCGCGACCGACCTCCTCGTCCGGGGTGAATGCGATGGCTAATTCGCCATGGGGCGGCGCATCGGGGGAGAGCAGCAGCTCACAAAGCGCCATAATCTCCGCGACGCCTGCCTTGTCGTCCGCTCCGAGAAGGGTCGTGCCGTCGGTGACTATCAAATCCTGACCGATGTAGTCAGCAAGCTCTGGGAATTCGGAAGGGGACATCACTATGGAACGCTCATCGTTAAGTGTTATCCCCCCGCCGTCGTATTTCTCAATTATGCGCGGCTTTACGCCTTTGTTAGAAGCGTCGGGCGAGGTATCCACATGGGCGACGAAGCCCAATTTTGGCGCGCCGCTGACGGTGGCGGGTATCTTCGCGTAGACGTAACCGTACTCGTCCAGTTCCGCGTCCTTCGCGCCCAGTTCAACCAGCTCGTCCTTCAGCATGCGCGAAAGGTCGAGCTGCCTCGCGGTGGAGGGGGAGCTTTTCGATTCTGGTTCGGAAGCGGTGTTTATTGCGGCGTAGCGCAAAAAGCGGCTTGTTACGCTTTCCATGGTCATTCTCCTTTAGAAATGCTTATCTATTACTTTTTGCACGAAAGGCTCTCATAGCCTTTCTAAACCCTTTCCACCCCAAGGGTGACAGTCTCCCCGTTGATGTTCCACTCCTTGATATAACCCTCGGCGCCCTCTTTTATTCCGTCCGCCAGAGTGGCTTGACATACGGCTTCGCCGTATTTTTCGAGCAGGGCGGCGATGCGTTCGTTGCCCGAATACGAGACGATAATGTGGTCTGTCACGTCGAAGCCTGCCTCCTTGCGCATGGTCTGCACCTTGGAGGTGAGCTCGCGGACAAAACCTTCGTCTATTAGTTCGGGGGTCAGATTGGTGTCTATCACGGCGGTGAGCTCCCTGTCGCTCTGGGCGACAAAGCCGGGCTTCTGGGTCAGATCGTAGAGCGCGTCGCTCTCGTTTATCTCTATTTCGGTACCTTCCAGCTCAAAGCGGTAAGGCTCGTCTCGTTTGAAACAGTCGACGACTTCGTTTCCGTCGCATTCCTTCAGGTAATCGCCTATTTTGCCAATCAGCTTGCCGTACTTCGGGCCGAGGGTGCGAAGCTGGGGTTTGACGGTGTAGGTCGTGTAGGCGGAGGTGTCGTCGGTAAAACGCACGTTCTTCACGTTGAGCTCATCGGCAACTATGCGGCAATATTCGGCCGGCAGTTCCCTGCATGTGACGTACAGCGCGGAAAGCGGCTGGCGGTTCTTGAGGTTGCTCGCCGCTCGGGATGCGCGACCGAGAACCACCACGTCGAGGACCTTTTTCATGTCCCGCTCCATGTTTTCGTCTATGAAGGACTCGTCGCACGCGGGGAACTCGCAAAGGTGCACCGATTCGGGCGCGTCCTTATAAAATGGGCGCACGATGTTCTGGTATATGGTTTCGGACATAAAGGGCACGAAGGGCGCGGTCAGCTTTATCAAGGTGGAAAGCACAGTATAAAGCGTCATGTAGGCCGCTTCCTTGTCTGCGGTCATTTCGCTGCCCCAGTAGCGTTCGCGATCGCGGCGGATGTACCAGTTGGAAAGCTCGTCCACAAAATCGGAAATCTCCCTCGAGGCTTCAGTGATGCGAAGGTTCTCGAGGTATGTGTCTACGGCGCGGGTAACGCTGTTAAGCCGTGAGAGCACCCAAAGGTCCATCCTGGTCAGGTTCTCGCGCACAAGGGAGTGCTGCGATGGGTCAAAATCGTCTATATCGGCATAAAGCACATAGAAGGCGTAAGTATTCCAATAGGTGCCCATGAACTTGCGCTGCACCTCGGATACGTTTTCCGGTCCGAAGCGGCTGGGCAGCCAGGGCATGGATGTTGAATAGAAATACCAGCGAACGGCGTCCGCGCCCTGAACATCCAACACGCTCCAGGGGTCGATGACGTTTCCGAGGTGCTTGCTCATCTTGCGACCTTCCTGGTCCTGCACGTGACCCAGCACGATGCAGTTCTTAAAGGAAGGTTCGTCGAAAAGCAATGTGGATATCGCCAGCAGCGTATAGAACCACCCTCGGGTCTGGTCTATTGCTTCGGATATGAAGTTCGCGGGGTAGTTGCGCTTGAAAATCTCTTCATTCTCGAAGGGGTAGTGCCACTGGGCGAAGGGCATAGAGCCTGAATCGAACCAGCAGTCTATTACCTCGGGCTCGCGCACCATTTTGCCGCCGCATTCGCCGCAGGTGAGTGTGATTTCGTCGATAAACGGCTTGTGCAACTCGATGTCATCCGGAACGTCCTTGCCGCGCTCTTTAAGCTCGGCGATGGAACCTATGACGTCAAAATGCCCGCAGTCCTCGCACTTCCAGACAGGCAGCGGCGTGCCCCAGTAACGCTCGCGGGAGATACCCCAGTCGACCACGTTTTCGATGAAGTTGCCCATGCGACCTTCTTTTATGTGTTCGGGCAGCCAGTTGACCGAGCGGTTGAACGCCATCAGCTTGTCCTTGACGGCGGTCATCTTGACGAACCAGCTTGCACGGGCGTAGTAGATAAGCGGCGTGTCGCAGCGCCAGCAGAAGGGATAGCTGTGCT
>CALNBC010000266.1 GCA_937874755.1 uncultured Clostridia bacterium | reverse complement strand
GCTTCATCACCGCGTTCATCATCTCGTTCATTGGCTCCCGGGCGGATTTGGCGCTGAGTTGTTCCGTAATCTCGGGAATGAGCGGGTCTGCCTCCGCAACCTTGCCGACGGGCAACTTTACAGAGCAATAAAGCGAGAAGTTGCGTATTGTCTTCGAATCGTAATACTTGCGCAGGTTGACGGGTACCTGGATATGGATGTTCCCCTTTTGCTCGTCGGTTGCGCTGCCCGTCGCCACGAAAAGCAGGGCGAGCACGAAAGCGGTGACGGACGCGTTTTTCGCCCGTGCCGCCGCAAGCAGCTTTGCGCTGTCCAGTTCGAATTGAATTATCTGGCAGGGGCGCAGGAAGGAAATCGCGCCGCTCATTTGGACTGCCGGACTGTCTGCAAAGCCCGACGCCTTTCTGCTTGGTTCCGCAAGCTCAAAGCCGTTCTCGGATTCCTCTACAGGAGGAGCTTCGTCTAAGTCAAGCACATTGCCTTCGCACGGTATATCGTGCCCTAAAAGGCGAAGGTATTCGGCGGCGAGGGTGGAGATGAATTTTAGCCCTCCCGCTCCGTCGGTCAATATGTGGAAGAATTCGACACTCATTCTCTTGCCGAAGTAGAGCACGCGGAAGGTCTGGGAGCCGCTGCCGGAAAGCTCAAAGGGCGCGCAGGGTCTTTGGGTTTCCGGCTCCACGTCGTAACGCCGCTTTGAAGCGTCGAGGTAGTGCCAGAAGAAGCCGTTCTTGACCGTTGTCGCAAAGCAGGGGAAGCGCTTGATGGTAAAGGTAAGTGCCATCTGCAAAAGCTCAGGCACAATGTCTTCTTTGAAGTAGACGGAAAGCCTAAAGACCGCCATGTAGTTTCGCTTCATGGAAAGAGGGTATATCTTTGCAGCTGAATCCAGCGGAAACCAGAGCACGGGCGGACGGGCGTAAAACCCGCCCAGCTTCGAAGGGTCTAGGCGGCGCAGGGACTCTTTGATCGATACGCCCATTCGACGGTAGCAGGCGAGTGCGGCGGCAAAGTCGTCCAGCATCGCCCGTTTTTGCCTTTTAGGCAGCAGCAAATGGTCTGAAAGCGCGGAAAAAAAGTTCGCGACCAACGGCCTCTTCTTTTCGGGGAGGTCGGTGAGGTCTAGACCAATGCCTTTGACTTCTATTGTGTTTTCTAACTGTTCTGTATTTCTCAATTGATTTTTCCCGGTTTTGAGGCGGGTGAAATTGCGATACTTCATCTGTGTCAAACCTAATAACAAATTATATCATATTATTTTGCTTCTGGATGCAGTTTAAAATTCGTTATACAAGTTTTTCGGGCTTCTATAGGCAAACATTGCACAGCGCGGGTTTTTCAAATATAATTAGTAGAAATAGCTAAAGGGCGCGGCGTGCGCTTTCGGCAGTCACTGCAGGGATGCTTCCCCGTTGAATCCGCCCATTAGTTAAGTTGAAACCCGGCCGAAAGAGCCAATCCCGCGCAAAGCCGGAAGCTGCCGGTTAAAATACTGGAGGACAAACATGCCATCCGAAAGACAGAATCACATCAGGAATTTTTGCATAATCGCCCATATCGACCACGGCAAGAGCACCCTTGCGGACAGGCTGATTGAGAGGACGGACACAGTTGCCCTTAGGGATATGGACGACCAACTGCTGGACACTATGGAGCTTGAGCGCGAGCGCGGCATTACCATAAAGGCGCAGGCAGTTCGCATGCTCTACACCGCGGCAGACGGCGAGCAGTACGAGCTCAATCTGATAGACACCCCAGGTCACGTCGACTTTACTTACGAGGTCAGCCGCTCTCTCGCGGCTTGCGAAGGCGCGGTGCTGGTGGTGGACGCCACCCAGGGCATAGAAGCCCAAACTCTTGCGAACGTCTACCTCGCGCTGGACAACGACCTCGAGATTTTTCCCGTGATCAACAAAATAGACCTGCCGAGTGCCATGCCGGACTTTGTGCGGGGCGAAATAGAAGACGTCATCGGGCTGGATGCTTCCGTCGCGCC
>CALNBC010000265.1 GCA_937874755.1 uncultured Clostridia bacterium | reverse complement strand
CTTTGACTTCGTTTAGGGGAATGAGGTTTCAGTGCCACGTAAACCTCATTCCCCTAAACGAAGTCAAAGAGCGCAATTTGGAGGGAACCGCAAAGCTCGAGGCGAAGCGCTTCCTCGACTCCCTCACCTCGCTGGGCATTTCCGCAACCATCCGCAGGGAGATGGGCGCGGACATCGAAGGCGCTTGCGGTCAGCTGCGCCGCCGTTACCTAAAGACCAAATCCAATCCCGAACAAGGAGCGGAATAATGCTGAAACTGGCAAGCAAATCGCACGTCGGACTGGTGCGCACACTCAACGAGGATTGCGTCGCGGCGCACGCAGGCTCCCCCTGGATGCTGCTTGTGGCGGACGGCATGGGCGGTCATTCCGCCGGGGATGTCGCATCCAAAATCGCCTGCTCCACTGTCGAGGAGGCGATAGCCTCAAAAGGGCACACCGTCGCTTTACTAAGCGCCGCTGTAGAAGCTGCCAACAAGGCGGTTTATGAGCAGTCCCTCAAAGCGGAGGGGTACACCGGGAGGGGGCGAAGCAATCGTCGCCAACGTGGGGGACAGTCGGGCGTACCACTATTCCGAAAAAGAGGGTGCGATTCACCAGATAACAAGGGATCACAGCCTGGTGCAGGAGCTTTTGAGCGCCGGTCGGCTTACCCCTGAGGAAGCCGCCGAATACCCCTATAAAAACGTAATCACCCGGGCGGTGGGCACCGCGCCCATCGTCTCGGTGGACATATTCGAGGTCGAGCTAAAAGACGGGGATGCGCTTTTGCTCTGCTCCGACGGGCTGACCAATGAAGTATCCGAAAGCCGCATACTTGAAGCGCTAAAAGCGTGCCGCCACGACCCCGATTCCGCCTGCGAGGCGCTAATCGAGAGCGCGCTGAGCAGCGGCGGGAGGGACAATATCTCCGTTGCCATCGGGTTCTTTCTCAAAGAAGGAGGCGATGAAGCATGAGCGAGCTGAATGCGGGCACCATCGTCAGCGGGCGTTACCGAATAATCTCCATGGTGGGCTCGGGCGGCATGGCGAATGTGTTCAAGGCGCACGACTCCGTTCATCACAGGGACGTCGCGCTCAAGGTGCTAAAGCCCGAATTTTCCTCGGATGCTGAGTTCGTGCGGCGGTTCCACTCGGAAGCGCAGGCGGTGCTCAACCTCTCCCACGACAATATAGTGCGCTCCTACGACGTCGGCCACTGGGAGGATTACTACTACATCGTGTTGGAGTACGTCTCGGGCAAGACGCTGAAGCAATACATATTAGAAGAAGCTCCCTTCGACAGAAAGCGCATCATTAACATGGGCTGCCAGCTTTGCGATGCGCTCGGTCACGCCCACGACCGAAACGTCATCCACAGAGACGTCAAGCCTCAAAACGTGATAATCAATGACCACGGCAAGCCCAAAGTCGCAGATTTTGGCATCGCCAGGTTTACCGACGCTTCCACCGTCACATACACGGGGGATAAAATACTCGGCTCGGTGCATTATCTGTCGCCCGAGCAGGCGAGGGGCGATTTGGTCGACGCCAAGAGCGATATCTATTCCCTCGGCATAGTTCTTTACGAAATGGCTACGGGCAACGTTCCCTTCGACGCGGAAAGCACCGTTTCTGTGGCGATAAAGCACCTTCAGGAGGATATGGTTCCCCCAATAGTTCACAACCCGAGTATAGGCGCCGCGCTCAATGGAGTCATACTCCGCGCGACCAGCAAGGACAAGGCGGCGCGCTATTCGAATATGCGCGAGTTAAAGCGCGATTTGCTCCGCGCAGTGCGCGAGCCGGATACGGACTTTGCAGGGCGGGAAGTAAAGCTGCGCTCAAAGTCTGCGCCCTCCAAAAAAGCTGCACCTTCCACGCCCGAAGGCGGCAACCAGAAGTCCACCCCCCTTAGGCACACGATGATGCTGGTCATAGTGATGCTGATAACGGTGGGGATACTGCTTTCCTTCCTGCTGATTGGCAGCGCGCTGTTGAACAAGAACGGCGGCGAAGGGCAGGTGCGCTACGTCCCCTCCATTACGGGAAAGGCGCTTTCCGAAGCTGCCGATTCCGCCCGAGCGATGGGCTTTATACTCAGTGTGCGCCAAAGGGTCGTGCGGGACGACATACCCGCGGACACAGTGATTGCTCAGGAGCCCAAGGCGGGCAACCAGGGGCGCAAGGGTGATACGATTTACGTAGACGTCAGCGCGGGTCCGGCGACGGTCGAGGCACCCATACTCGACGGGCTTACCGTCGATGAGGCCACAAGCGCGGCGGACGACTGGGGGCTTTCCATAGCAGGGGTGACCTACGAGCAGGACGATACCGTTGAACCCGGCAAGGTGATAAGACAAAGTCCAGAGGCGGGCACGGAAATGTATGTCGGGGACGAGATTCACATAGTCGTCAGCGGCGTGCAGGAGGATATGACCATAATGCCCTCGCTGGTCGGCGACGCGGTGGACAACGCCACCCGCAGGCTGCGCGAAGCGGGCTTCACGCAGGTTTACGTTCACACAGAGCAAAGCGACGAGCTGCCCGGCAGGGTAATCCGCCAGCTACCCGAGGGGAACGCGCTCCAGTCTTCAGATACCCGGATAGAGCTTTGGATAAGCCCCCCGCTGGACAATTCGCGGTATTCCTCGGATGTGGCTTACAACATCGAAGTGCCCGCGAACGACACCGTCGTTGCCGCCCTGCTCAATATCGACGGGGTTTACTGGGTAATTTACGAAAACATACTCCCCGCAGGACAGCAGACTGTCCCGCTGACCGTCCGCGGAGAAACGGAAGGTCCCTACGAGGTGATTATTACCATGAACGGTGCGGAGATTCGGCGGGAATCCGTCACACTGGCAGAACGCAGATGATGAACGGAACGATTATCAAGGGCATAGGCGGTTTTTACTACGTGCACACGGGCGACGCTGTTTACGAATGCAGGGCGCGGGGGCGCTTTAGGCTGGAGGAGCACTCCCCGCTTGTGGGCGACCGCGTTGAGATACTCCCCGAGGAAGGGAAGCTTTTCGGCTATATTACCGAGATTCACGAGCGCAAAAACAGTTTGCGCCGCCCGCCTGTAGCCAATGTCGACCAGTTTGCCCTGGTAATCGCCGCCTCGGTGCCCAAGCCTGATTTGCTGCTTTGCGACAAGCTGCTGTTGCAGTCCGCACTAAACGGCGTCAGCTCCCTGATAATAGTCAACAAGACCGACGAGGCGCAGTCCAGTCTCACAGAAACGCTCTCTTTTGAGTATTCGCGCTCCGGCGCTAAGCTGCTCTTTGTATCCGCGAAGACGGGCGACGGGCTATCCGCGCTTTCGGATGAGCTAAGCGGGCGCATAACCTGCTTGGCGGGGCAGTCGGCGGTGGGCAAGTCGT
>CALNBC010000264.1 GCA_937874755.1 uncultured Clostridia bacterium | reverse complement strand
GTATTTCTATCGGAAGCTGGATGAGCATTTCCCGGGCTTAAGGCAGAAATACCAGCGCAAATACGGCAATCGTTATGAGGTCATCAGCGACAATCATGATAAGCTGATGCGGATCCTGCGCGGCGAGTGCCAAAAGCACAATATATACTGCAATAATGATGAGATTTTTAAGTATATGAGTGCCTTTGAAGAAAAGCAGAGGGAGGAGCAGATGAGGTTGGCGATGGAGACTCATTGACTTGGAGGGGAGATGTATTAGGCTATATTATGGTCTATAAGCAAACCCCAACTGGGTTTCTAGTTGGATACTATTTTCAACCATGTTGCACTTTCACATAGTGAACGCAAAAATCCGGCTTCATTCCCACAATTTTTTGATAGATCCCAAAGGCACTTTCCTACAGCATCCCATTGAGAGTGATCCACTTTCTGGTCTCGGTAATCATTAAAGCGGCGGAATATAAAACGAATAACCCGATCCCAAGTTATCTGTGGTACTTCACAATATGTATTTTGAAGTTCCTTCTGCACTCTTACTCCAATGCAAACAAGAGAAATATGGACAGTGTCGTTATAGTAAACCCCTGTATCGTAGATCTGCTCCGAGGCAATAGGAACTTCAGTCTTATCTAGTGCACCCAAGGCACGCAATACCCTAGGCATATTACCTTTTGCACGATCAGTCCACGGTCCATTTAAATTGCATATGTCCTGCTTAACCTCTGTAAATGCAATAAACGGTTTGTCTTTAATCTTTGTAAATGCTTCGAAATCTTGCATGGGTTTTGAGATATTCTCCGACCTATAAGGAAACCTCACTCCCAAAATATCAACATCTGTTCTCTGCCTTCCCCCATCTTCGGGATGCACTACGAAATTTTTAATTGTGAGAAACCCATTTAAACGAAAAAACCAATAAGCAAGCGACTCGGAACTAATTGGAACTGCCCATTTCTTAATAATACACACCTCTATCACGCCCCAGCTGAATGCTACTTAACAGAAAAGAGTTCGCGAATTTTTTCGCCATAATTCACATATTTCCTGCATTTAACAATGGTAGTCCTAATGACTTACCTCATATGACGGTTAAGGAAACTCGTATGCCTTTCCAAGTATAGGCAGGAAAACGCATAGAATTTACCGAATTTTGACTGATAAGTGCTGAGATAACTTCCATGCCACTGAGGAGCGTGTGATAATAATCTATGGATATTTCTATGCCGTACAACAGTACCCTGACTGTTGAGCAGTTCTTATTTTATGAGATGAGGATTGTTTCGAAACAGTACCTCGAAGGTAAATCGATTGAAGAGATTGGCGAATGCGCAAGACGGGGCAATTTGTTCCAGTACCCGACAGAACGCAAGGTGATAAGAATTGCTCGCGCTTGCCACACGCGGCTGGTCGCGCTTGACAACGAGAAACTGGTCTACGCAGTTGCGAACGCGCCCGTCGAGATAGCTAAGCAGATTAACCTCTACGCGATTATGCGCTGCAACCGCCTTGTTCGCGAGTTTATGGAGGGACTAATCGGCGAAAAGTACCGTCAGCAGGACTTCTCCTACACCAAGAAAGACATTAATGTGTTCTTCTCTCGCTTGCAGGAACAGAACGACGAAGTGGCGGCTTGGAGTGAGCAGACGATAACGAAATTAAAACAATTACTGACCAAGTGCCTGGTTGAAACGGGGATGCTTGACGGCGTGAAGGATACTACGCTGAACCCCATTTTCATCAGCGCGGAACTGGGAGTAGGCATCCGCGAAAACAACGATTTGGCCGCACTTGCCGCATTCAACTGTTTTAGGTAGGAGCGTAATTATGGCAGACATCAAACAAGAACTTGATAAAATTAAAGGGCGCATCTCCGACGCGAACTTCCTCGCCAACAAGGGGCTTTCTAACGAGGTTGGGATTCACGTCTTCAAATATGAGCCGCAATTCGAACTCATTGTCCGCGATTACATTGAGCGGCTTGTAAATACACCATCTGACGACTACAGGGTCATCGAGCGGGATATTTATAAAATTCTACTTGAGATCTTGGATGAAAAACGCGTGCTTGGCACCGTTCCGTCTCTGGAGGAAAAGAAAGGCAAGGATTACCTCCTCGCCCAGCTTCAGAAGATAGCCACTCCGGAGGCATTCCTCGCCAAGATGAAGTATAACCCGCACCAACACGGCGACGTTCTATTCTTGACGGGTGTCGGCAAAGTGTATCCCTTTATGCGGTCACATAAGATGCTCGACAGCATGCAGCAGATGTTTTCAGATATACCGATTGTGATGTTCTATCCCGGAGAATTTAACGGGCAAAACCTAATCCTATTTGATAAGTTCCACGATGGGAACTATTACAGGGCGTTTAATCTGCTTTAATCGGAGGAAACCACTATGAAGATTGAAAGTATGTTCCAAAAGAACATCAACCGCCCCATCAACGGCGTAATCAAGGTGGGCCAGAATGACTCTGAAAGCCTCAAGCAGGAACTAGAAGAGTACATCATCACCAAAGAACTCCGCCGTCACTTTAATACTTTCTTTGATAATTATTCGAAAGCCATTGACCATCCAACCGACAAAATCGGGATCTGGATATCTGGCTTCTTCGGAAGCGGTAAATCCCACTTTCTTAAAATGCTGTCCTATCTACTGTCAAATCAAGAGGTTGCTGGCAGACATGCCGTGGACTTCTTCAAGGACAAGTTTGACGACCCGATGATGTATGCCACGGTCGCCCGTTGCACCAATATCCCTACGGAATCGATTCTCTTTAACATCGACATCGAAGGCCCTATTAATAAGGATAGAACGGCAGTTCTACGCGTGTTTGCTAAGGTGTTCTACAATCACCTCGGTTTTTACGGTGAAGACTTGAAAATCGCGAAACTGGAACGCTTCGTGGATCAGCGCGGCAAGACCGATGCTTTCCGCAAAGTGTTTGAGGAAGTCAACGGAGCGCCGTGGATAGAGACCAGAGCATCCTATGCTTTCTTTGAGGACGACATTGTGTCCGTCTTGCAGAGTGTCCTTGGCATGAGCGAAACTGCCGCGCGTAACTGGTTCAACGGCGAAGAGAACGCAGACATGAGCATCAAGCAACTTGTTGAAGAAATCAAAACGTATGTCGATTCTAAAGGCAAGGATTTCCGGCTGCTATTCTGCGTGGACGAAGTCGGTCAGTACATTG
>CALNBC010000263.1 GCA_937874755.1 uncultured Clostridia bacterium | reverse complement strand
TATCTGAGGTAACTTGTTTTGCAACTCGCCTCAGCCGCCCCGGAAGTACATTCTGGGGCGGTTTTTATTGCTGCGGCTAAAATTGCTGTGCAAAAACCCCCGTACGATTCGCAAGCCCGGGCAGCAGAGGGCGCGGCCATGCCGGGGTGTTTTATCATGCGTGGCACTCCTTCCCTCTGGTTATACTGAAGGAATGATGATATTTCTGGAATTGAGCTTTGCATTCTCACTGGGTGGGTGGGCCTACGTAGGAATCGAGCTCCTCTGGCGCAGACGCACCCACTGGAGCATGTTCCTAACGGGTGGGCTATGCTTTACCTTACTCTATGCGCTGGCCACGCTTACCTCGCTGCCCATGCTCGTCCAATGTGCGTTGGGGGCGCTGATTATAACAGCCGTGGAATTCATTGTGGGGTGCGTGGTAAACCTGGGCTTGGGCTGGAATGTTTGGGACTACTCCCATAACCGCTTCAATCTCATGGGGCAGATTTGTCCGGCTTTCACAGTGCTGTGGTTTACGCTGAGCTGGCCTGCGATTCTGCTGGCTAAGATAATCCATTTGGTCATTTCTCTTGCGGTTAAATCCTGAACATAATTCGGCAGGGTAAAACATCAAATAAACACGCAACACCTTGGCAGAATACCATTGTTCCACCAAGGTTCTGCAAAATAGAAAAACCCCGAAAACTCAAGTGTTTTTGGGGTTTTTGTGGAGCTGGTGGTCAGAATCGAACTGACAACCTGCTCATTACGAATGAGCTGCTCTGCCGTTGAGCCACACCAGCGTTGTGCTTTGAAATTGTGCAAAAAGCCCCGGCGGCGCCCAAGGATGCCCTAAAGGCTACATTGCCTGAACGTATTGCAGTATAGCATATTGCCTAAGCATTTTCAAATCATTTTTAGCGGTGTACCATCGCTAATTAAATTATATACAAATTGTCCGTTTTTCTCATGCGCGGTAACACCTGGCGTCCTGCTGCAAAATAACAGCGAAATTTGAGACTGTACCTAACCGTTTCGACATTTTTCGACTACAATATACAAAATGTTGCCTATATCCAGCATCTATGTTATATTTAATTAACAAATTACGAGCACGGTTTTGCCAAAACAGCACTTATTGGAGTAGATATGAGTATCGGACACAGGGAGCGCCTTCGCGGCCGTTTTGAAGATTTCGGCCCCGACTCGCTCAATGACCACGAGCTGTTGGAAATGCTGCTTTTCTTTAGCATTCCCAGGCGGGACACGAACGCAATTGCCCACAATCTGCTCAAGCGCTTCGGTTCCCTCTCTGGGGTGCTTGCTGCTCCTATTGCCGAAATGAGCTCGGTGGACGGAGTGGGCGAAGGAACGGCTCTCCTGCTTAAGCTGGTAAACGAACTTACCCGCAGGGCAAGGATGACCAACATAGCAAAAAAGCCCCTCGGCACGTTGAACGACCTATGCAATTACTGCTGTGAGCTGCTCGCCGGTGAGCGTTCTGAGCAGTTTTGCGTCATATTGATGGATTCGCGCTTCAACCTAATCCGCGCAATGCGCCTTTCCTGCGGGATTCCCGATTCAGTCAACGTATATCCGCGGATGGTGGCGGAACAAGCGCTCAAGAGCGGCGCGGCAAAAATAGCGCTTACCCACAATCACCCCTCGGGCGACTGCACGCCTTCGCCCGAAGATTTCCGCACTACCGAAAGCATATCCGCCGCCCTATCGCCCCTCGGCATCGGAATGGTGGAGCACATCGTCGTATCGGACCGGGAATGCTTCGCCATACTCGCCCAGAAGAAGCTGCTCAAACCCGAAATTGCTCAACAGAATAATGCCGTTAATAAGTGCGGTTGCCCCAGGGATCCCGCACAAATAATAAAATGCCTCGACAGGTTGAACGGCGGCCAGATAGAGCAGGTCATCTCTATGCTAGAATCCATGGATGAACAATCAGAATGAAAACCCGCAATTTTTTAATATAATTAAGTCATATTTAAGCTAATAAGAAAAGAGAGGCTTTGCCGCGCACTTCTTTGTTTTGCTCCAGCAGCTTCGGTGCTGAAAGCGCACTAAAAAAACAATCATCCACTCTACAAATAAGACCAAGGGCACATATAAATTCATCGATTATCTGTTAAAATCAAGTCTAGCCTGTTTACCAAATTTCGAATGTAACCCTGCACTTTAAACAGATAATTCTCCTTTTTTCGCCAAAAAAGGATTGCTCTTCCTGAATTTTTTTATATAATTAATTTACAGCTTTACCTATTTCAAAAGTTTATTTTGAAAGGAGCAACGTACATGTCAAAGCTTAGTGTTATTGAGGGAATTGGCGAGGCCTATGAAGCAAAACTTATAGCTTCGGGTGTAAACTCAATGGAAGCATTGCTAAAAGTATGTGCTACCAAAAAAAGCAGAACTGAACTTGCCGAAAAAACAGGGATTTCTGAAAAATTGATCCTTAAATGGGCAAATCATGCAGACCTGGCCAGGGTTAAGGGCATTGGCGGCGAGTATGCCGAGTTGCTGGAAGCAGCAGGTGTCGACACAGTACCCAAGCTAGCAAAGCGCAAAGCTGAAAATCTTCATAAAAAACTGTTTGAGACCAACGAAGCAAAATCTCTCGTAAGAAAGCTCCCTTCGGAAAAGCAGGTCGAAGATTGGATAAAGCAAGCGGCTAACCTGCCCCGTGTTCTGCAATACTAAAAAGAACACGTTTTCCTTTTCGCATCTGCTCATAAAGGAGATTTATCATGGACATTAAAGCTAAGATTGGCGATATTGTGGAAAGGGTAAAATCAGACAAAGATTTTGCTGCCAAGTTTTCCAGCAACCCCGTACAAGCCATTAAAGGCATCATTGGAGTCGACTTACCGGATGAACAAATCAACGCAATAATCGATGGTGTAAAAGCGAAAATTACGCTCGCTAAAGCCGATGACACATTGGGCTCAATCAAAAAACTGTTCTAGCACGTTCCAAACATGTCTTTTAAGTCAAACACAAAATAGCAAAATATACGCCGCCCAATGCACTGGGCGGCGCTTATTTTGTTCAGTTAAAGCCGTTTACTCAAGTTTTTTCTAATCCCTGTGAGAGCGCTCCTTTGCCGCCTCCCTTTTTTTATGTCGCGTTCGCTCGATTTACCAGTCCATGCTCTTCTTGTCTGAGTATGCTCTGGCTCTGTTATTGTCCTTCAACTTGAATTTGCCGACCATGGACTGCAGCAGCTCTGCCTGACCCGAAAGCTCTTCGCTCGCCGCCGCGCTTTCCTCGGAGGTTGCCGAGTTCGCCTGAACGACCTGGGACACCTGGATGACGCCTTCGTTTATCTGAGATATGCCCGCGTACTGTTCGTTGGACGCGTTTGCTATGTCGCCCACCAGAACAGCTACCTGGTCGATTTTTTCCACAATACTTTCAAACGCTTCGGCGGTAGCCACTGCGGTTTTGGTGCCGCTCTCTGTTTTGCGTATGGAGCCTTCTATCATCTCAGCAGTCTCTTTGGCGGCGTTTGCGGAGCGCCCCGCAAACGCCGCAAAAGAGACTGCTGAGATGAT
>CALNBC010000262.1 GCA_937874755.1 uncultured Clostridia bacterium | reverse complement strand
GGCCGTGCCTGTCCTTGAGGCCCTCGCCTCCGTCGGATGGCTCTGCGGCCGCCGTCGCGTCAGGCTCCGGCTCCGGCTCCGCCTGCGGCTCCACGGTCGGCTCCTGCGGCTCCTGCTGTCCTGCTTCCGGCTTGTCCATGCCCGTTCCTTCCCTAGGTTTGTTTGCGCGCTTCCCTGCGCGGCGTAGGCGGGCCTTTTGCGCATGCCCGGGCGTTGGATGCAGTGTGCGCCCTATGTCGCGTCAGGGGTTCCGGGCAATGGAAAAGCCGCCACGTGGGACGGCTTACAGGTGGTTGCTATGAGGTTGTCGAATGGTTGTCGAAGGTTGTCGAACCATCAACGTTTCAGGTGGTATGTCAACGTTTCAGGACGTTTCGTAAACGTGAAACATGGTCCTGTAAACAGGTCCGGGCAAGAAGCGGGTGTGGTTTATGGCAGATGTTATACGGGTCGCGGGACCGCTACAGGATGGCGGTCACCGACATCAGTTTTGAGACAGCTACCTCAATGACGGTCTCGAATGCGGAACCGAGGGTCTTCCTAGCCTTAGCCATGAGCGAGTTGTCGCGGAGATAGCCAGCGCCCTCCATGGTAATGTGCGCGTTTCGGAACGAGATGTCGGTCGTTCCGTCATAGTAGCTGTTCACGTCGACTCCGGTGATGTACCCGCCGTCAGATAGCGACTCGAGCACCGAAGCGAGGTATGAATTTCCGACCTTTGACAGTTCGCGTGCTTGCGCGACGGTGGGGGATACGCCGCCTTTCGTGCATGCGTCGATGTAGCGCAGCACGCGGTAGGCCACTATGTCGAAGTCATCGCTTGACATTGGATGTGCTTACAATCTCAAAGTCTTCTGGGCTGAACAATCCCCAGTCTTCAAATTCGTCTGAGTACACTTTATAAAGCCCGTCAACAACACCGATAAGGTCATAGACTTTATCCTTATCGAACATAACCTTGTAGTAGTTACCGATGTATTTGACCTTAGTCATCATCAATCCATTTCTTAAACCAAAACTCTTGGTATTCATCTATTTCGGTATTCTGCATCCAATGGACCTCAGCTAAGCGTATTTTACCATTCAGCGCCGGGTCATACAACCAGCCATTACCCGATACATGCGACCAATCTTCTGGGTTTCCTCCGTATTCAGCGGCGAGTTTGAAACGCTTTTTCAGTTCATTTCCTGTTTCAGCGTCTTTACCTGCAAATATGCATTTCTCTTCAATTTCAGATCCTTCTACGAATTTTGATTTCTCGTTACCAGGCATTCCGACTTCGAAATTTCTCGCTCTTGCTCCAAGGCTCTTACCTATATAAATCTTCCTATTCGCGCCTCCGGTCCTCGCCGCCGTCTTCACGTCCGGCATGTCGCCCGCCCACTCGCGCCTCGGGTTGCGGTGCAGCACGGTGGTTCCGGGCTTGCACCTGGCGTTGCTCGTGTCGATGAGGCTCCGCATCTCAGACTGCCGCTTGCGCAGCTTCGACTTCGCGGCGTTCACGGCAGTGAGGCTCTCGGTGCTCTTGTCCTTCTCGTACTCCTGTTGCGCCCCGCGAAGCTCGCGCTTGGCAGAGCGTATCTGACGCTCCTTGGCGCGCTGCCTCTGGGTGAGCGCATACACCTCGTCGTTGGAGAGGCCGGTCTCGCTCTTCGGGTCCGGCTCGTAGGCAT
>CALNBC010000261.1 GCA_937874755.1 uncultured Clostridia bacterium | reverse complement strand
GTCAGCGAGCCGCTGAAGCCGAAGTAAAAATCCAGCGGCGCGTACTCGCGCACCAATTCGGCGGAGCCGCTGTAACAGTGCAACACGCCCCGAATTTTGCCCTTCCTTGCCATGAGCGCGTCGAACACGTCCTTATGGGCGTCGCGGTCGTGGACTATTAAGGGCAGGTCCAGCTCGACGGCAAGCTCGAGCTGCTCGCCAAATATGCGCTTTTGCAGCTCTTTATGCTCTTTGCTGTAATAGTAATCCAAGCCTATCTCGCCGATTGCGACGCACTTGCCATCGCTTTTTACAGCGCGCCTTAGACGCTCGATATACCCCTTCGTCGCGCTCTGAGCATCCAGCCCGTGTACGCCTAAAGCGCTGTAAACATGGGGGAAGCTGCGCGAGAGCGCCGCCACCGCCGCCCAGTCGCCCTCGTTACTGGCGCAGTCTACAACGGCAAGAACGCCCAAGCCGGGCAGGGAGGAAAGCAGCTCCTCCCTGTCTGAATCGAAGCGTTCATCGGTATAGTGGGTATGCGTGTCGATAAGGTTCATGGGTCAGCGCACAGTCCAGCCGTGCTCCGCCTGGGCCAGCGTGGTTACGACGGTCAGGCGCTCGTCCGCGGCGTCGCTGGCGCAGAGTATCATTCCGTGGGACATTATGCCCCTCATCTTGCGCGGCTTTAGGTTGGCGACCACGACGACGGTCTTGCCTATGAGGTCTTGAGGTTCGTACCACTTGCGAATCCCCGAGCAGATCGTGCGCTCCTCGTCGCCTATTTTGACGGTGAGCTTGAGCAGCTTGTCTGCCTTTTCGATGTATTCGCAATCTGTGACCAAGCCCAATCGAAGATCCATCCTGGCGAAGTCGTCTATCGAGATTTCCTGTGCGGGGAACTTTTCTTCTGCTTTGACAGCTTCGGCAGCTTCAGCCTGCCTTTCGGGCGCGGGTTGCTCGGTATGCTCGGCTTCGGCGGGCGTGTGGGCGGCTTCGAGGGCGGCGAGCTCCTTGTTGACGTCTATCCTCGGGAAGAGCGCCTCGCCCTTTTGCACCTTAGTGTCGGGTTCTAAAACGCCGAACACCGAAAGGGAGTCCCAGCTTCGGGCGTAACCTTCGGGTACGCCCAACTGGGCGAACATCTTGCCCGGGGTCTTCGTCAGGAAGGGGGAGAGCAGTACGCCCACCATGCGCAGGGATTCGGCGAGGTTGTAAAGCACCGTCTTTAGGCGGGGCAGCGTCTCCTCGTTCTTGGCGAGCGCCCAGGGCATGGTAACGTCTATATACTTGTTGCACTTGCCTATGTAGGCGAATATCTCGGCGAGGGCGTTGGGCATCTTGAGCGCGTCCATCTTTTCTTCGACTGCGCGGTGCAGAGCGAGGGCGGTGTTTACCAGGTCCAAATCCTCCCCGTCAGGCTCGCCGATTGTATGCTTTGCTGGGGCGGGCACAACGCCGTCGAAGTACTTTTCTATCATGGCGACCGTGCGCGAGAGCAGGTTCCCTAGGTCGTTGGCGAGGTCGGAGTTTATGCGGTTGAGCAGCGCTTCGTTGCTGAAGTTGCCGTCCTGACCGAAGGGAACCTCGCGAAGGAGGAAATAGCGGATAGCATCCACGCCGTACCGCTCGCAAAGCTCCACAGGATCCACCACGTT
>CALNBC010000260.1 GCA_937874755.1 uncultured Clostridia bacterium | reverse complement strand
AAAGACATTCGCAAGCGGTATCTGATCGAAGGAGGTGAAGACGATGGAGAAACCGATTAAAGGGTACGAGGGGTTGTATGTCATAAGTGAAAAGGGCGTTATACGAAATTGTCGCAGCAATGCCGTTCTAAAAGGGAATATCAATTCCTTCGGCTATCGTGTGGTTAGTTTGGTGCGAAATGGCAAAAAGAAGGACTTTAAGCTTCATCGACTATTAGCCATTGCGTTTATCTCTAACCCGTACAACTATGAATGCGTGAATCATATCGATGGTAATAAAGAGAACAACTCTCTCGACAATCTTGAATGGTGTACAAAGAACTATAACAATCGTCATGCTCGGGAACAACTTTCATTAGATTATTCTGAAAAGGCAATAGTTCAATCAACTTTGTCGGGCAAAGTTGTAGCTGTTTGGAGGAATGCGAACATTGCCGCAACGGTGTTGAACGGAAGTAGCGTTTGTATTCTCGCTTGTTGTCGCAAGACAGCCGCGAGCGCATATAATTATCAATGGTCTTACGCCGAAACGACTTTTTCAGATGTTTTGAAAAATGAGCAACGACTATTGATTACGCAAGAGATCGAACGACTTTCGCACGAACTCGAACAACTTTCAAGCTAACAACTCTCCGACTCTGGCACAAACACAGACCCGCTCGCCCGGAAACGCATTCGGGAGGGCGGGTCGAAATATTTTGAAAATCATTGGGAGAAAATCGCTCGAAAATGCTTGAAAAATGCCCCAAAATCCATACAATTTTTCTGAGGGCTGAGGGCTGAGGGCTGAGGGCTGAGGGCTGAGGGCTGAGGGCTGAGGGCGCAAATTCTGATTTCCAGCGTTCCAGAATCTGTTAATCAGCTTTGAATGTGCCCCAGACGCGTAGAACATACCCTCATTCCGTTTCTATGGGCTTGTGCGATAGATTCTAAGGGTATAAAACAAAACCGCCTAGAATGGCGGCTAGACCCCTTAAAACGCATTTCAGTTTTTCCATGCCCTTTCGCCGGGCGTATGGCGTGACATTATCCCACATTCTGGGCGCGCTGGAGGGCGTTTTTAGGGCTTCCATGGGCGGGGCGTGAATGGGAGCAAGGGCGGGAGATGCCGCGCATAGAAAAGCCCCTGCAAGCGGTTTACTTGCAAGGGCGGTTAATCGGTCATTTCGAGATGTTGAGAAGCTCAGCGATTATTACAAGCGGCAAAATAATTATACACAATAATATCATTCGCGACAATCCTCCTTCCTGTATTTGAAATCCGTTGTGAGTTCATCGTAAACGCATTCTTTATCAATCGCTTGTAATAGTTCGATATAGGTTAGATTGTAAATAGAATAGCAGAAATATCTACCATCAATATAAAGCATTTCGCCTTTAATCCTATATGGTATTCTTCTTGCAAGGCAATATTCACGCACAAATGTAATTCTATCGTGTGTCATTGTTCTTACATCCTTTCAATTCGTGTAAATCCGTTAATCGTGATTCGATTCATGGTCAACGATCCTTTCGGTTTTACGTTTGGGCTTCGTTGATAATCCCGGCGGCGGTTACAATGCGGTTATATTGATTCACGGTCTGAGCATGAAAGATCGAAGTGCGTTCGTTGTATTCAGGCAAGGCTTCAATAATTTCAGCGGCAGCATTCAAGGCTTTAAGGGCTTTTACAAGCTCCTTTTGTGCCTTGGTGTAATCGGTCATTTTAGGCATGGTCAATGCTCCTTTCGACCAGCTTGCAGCAAGCATGTTTCCCGTCCTGCTTCCAGCATTCCAGCCCCGTCCCGGCGTAAACGTCCCCATAATCGCAAACGTCCCAATTTCGCCGCCCGATGCAGATGTTCCGGGTTACCTTGCGTGGTTCGGCGGTCAAGTAGTGTTTCCTCAGCCGTTCAGCGTTCGCGTAGTTAGTGCTCATTGTTCGCCCTCCTCATTAGTCCTCATCTTCATTATCGTTTCGGTTCATGATAGCTTCAAAGTCCTCATGCCCTAACCACTCCGCAATTAAATCATCCTCAAACCAAAACAGGTCATTCAATTCTGTTTCGCTCATCCCGTCCGGATATAGTTCCTCTAAAATACCCTCGATTGTGCTCATTTCGTCCTCGGTCAGATACTTGACCTTGTCTTTCGCTCCGCTCCAAAAGTCAAAATTGCTTATGCTTCCCTCGTTGTATAGTTTCATGGTGTTACCTCCTAGATTTTATTATGCGCTTGGGCTGTCTGAGCTTGTGACAGTCTGCCCGGCTGCATTACGCCGGATTGCTCCGGCTCACTCTGCTATTTTATTCCGGCATTTCAACGATTCATTCAGTCGAAATAATGCAGGGCGTAAAGGTCATGTTGATAGCCGTTTTCCTCAGTCGCTACAATGGACGGATACAAGCCATAATTGACCAGCTGAACATTGTATCGCCCCAGCTCCTTGACCAGCTTCTCCCGGCGCTTGTCAAGCCGTTTTTCGTCCTCTGTACACTGAGCACTATTGCAATAGCGTTCGGAAGTGTTGGCGCGTTCCCATTGTGAAGCACTTGCAAGCGCGTACCGCTGAATTCGGTTCAGAAGGTCAAATGCAGCGTTGTATTCGGTTTCCGTCACATTCTCCCCCGTGATTCTCTTTGCAAGGTCATACGCTGAGCATTCGCGGCGATACCAGATAATGGCGCGTCCTTTAATGTGCTTGCTCCATACCGGACGTGTGACAATGTTCTCATTCATGGTGATGCCCCTTTCAATTCTGTTTGTTCTTATTGTAAATCTGAATGTCTAATGCGATTGCTTCCATTCTCACTCCTCCTATCGGATTTGTTTCAAGGCTTTTTCAGCGTCCATCATGCTTCCCCAAATGTTATCCGCAAGTTTGGCATAGGCTCCAGCTTGCGGCGAACGGTCTTGCAGGTCTGAAAGGAAGTCGACGATCATTTCCATTTGCGTTGAGAGCAGGCCTAGCATGGTTCGCGTTGATACGATAGTCTTGCTCATGTTGCTTAAGGTCGAGACGGTCGCGGCGTTCTCCGGGCGTTCGGGCTTGGGTTGGTTGTTGGCTTTGGCTACGCTGCAAGCCTGGGCGTATCTGATAGCTTCCTTCTTGGTCATGGTTCGTGCCCTCCTTTGGTCGCGCTGTTTTTGATTATGTTTACACGATAGCACGATTAAACGTAATTGTCAATAGTAGAATCAAGAATAAACGTAAATTATTTTTCAAATGGCTTAATGAGTGCATTTCAAGCGTTAATATGGTTGGCTCTACCGCCTCGATCAAGGGCATACCCCCGGGGGAAATGCCCCGGCCGGGGGCGGGGCGGGGGAGGTGCGTAAATATCCCAGAAAAATAAAAAGGCACAAATTTACGGAAACCCTTGACACGGTATAAGTAATAGCGTATAATGGTAAACGTAAAGGAGGTGTCGATATGGAAAACGTAGTGGCATATGTCAGAGTATCGACCGATGGTCAAGTCGGCGAGGACAAATTCGGTATAGCTTCTCAGAAAGACCAAATCGTTGCGTATTGCGCGAAGAATAACCTCAACATCGTGGACTGGTTTATAGATGAGGGTATTAGCGGTACGGCGTTACGGAGACCCCAGCTCGACCGATTGCTCAGTGGCGAAATTACCAATCCCCCTGTCAGCCGGGTTGTGATGGCTAAAGCAGATAGATTGGCTCGTGACATAAACCTGTACTATACTTTCAAGCTCTCGCTGATAAAACTCGGACTTGAAATAGTGAGCGTTTCGGAAGATTGGTCAGCACAGGATAAATTGACTGCTATGATACTCGAAAACTTTCTCGCAATAGCAGCTACTCTCGAAAAAGAAAACATCCGTGTTCGCACCATGGGTGGGAGACGGCAAAAAGCCAAGAGCGGTGGTTATAGTGGCGGTCGTGCACCGATGGGCTATAAAATTGAGGGTGGCAAACTGGTTATCAATCCCGGTGAAGTGGACGTAGTTCGATTTATTTTTCGAGAAAAAGAAAAAGGCTCCACAATGATTGGCACAATGAATGCCCTTAATGAATATGGTTATAAGACCCGAAACGGTAAAGCATTTGTTATTTCGACAGTCCAAAGCATTTGGAACAATGAGAGAACCTACCGTGGCGAGTACAAGTATGGGGAAAACGGCGAATGGGTGAAGGGTGAGCATGAGCCAATTTTGAAGGACGGTGAATAGCATGGTGTGGTATGTCATTCTCGGTTATCTCATCAATGGGGTCATCTTCGGATTCATTACAAAGAACGTGGCTGACAGTAAAGGACTCGAACATGGATTTGCATGGGGATTTTGGTTCGGGTTGATCGGGTTGATCGTGATTGGATTCAAGCCTATAGTCACTTCCCCTCCCCAACGTCAAGTTGAGTTTACTAAAGAATGTCCTCATTGCGGTGTTCCGAATAAATCATTCGCGGTAGATTGTTCGTCGTGCGGTCAATCGCTCAAAACAGTTCATTTGGTTCGCTGTAATTACTGTGGAAGAATGAACGCCGGGTCTAATGAAAAATGTTTTGCTTGCGGGAACATGATGGGCGTAAGTGATAAGGCAATGAAAGAAATGTAGATTTTCTTGTACCAAAGCCCCTATAGAGGAGGGTATATTAGTCCGTACTATCCGTACTATACTCTATCTCTTATGTAGTAGCTGGACAAAAAACTTACATTTCTTACACTACAAGAAGGAGGATAACCGCTATGGCAACCATAAATCTCAAAACAGGGGTGGCAAACGAGCCGCAAGCACCCTCTTTTGATTTGGATAAACTACTTGAAAGGGATAACGAACTTAGCCCCGCTAAGGCACGCGAACCAATTAGCCCCGCTAAAGAGCCGATGGGCGCGAAGACCTCTACTGAATATGATTTTAGCCCTGCTAATGATTTTGCGAGCGAGGAAATTTCATCGAAGGACTCCGAGGACGAAAAAAGCATAAGTAACATTGACACTCATGGCGTTAGCCCCGCTAAAGATGGACTTAGCCCCGCTAAAGATGGACTTAGCCCCGCTAAAGTGATGCGAAATTACAAAAGGGAAAAGTATGACGGTATTACCATTGATGTGGAAAAAGGTAGTAAGAAGATTTGGAAAGAGGAAGCATCAAAACGTGGACTTAGTTTACAGCGGATGATAATCGAAGCGGTGTCTCAATATTTAACCAAACCTGTTGTTGTCACTCGCGAGGTTGTCAAATGCCGAATTAACGATGAACTTGATAAACTGTTAAAGGGTGAGCTTAACTTAAACGTTGGCGATATTGAAGCCGCCATAGAAATATGGAGAGAGGAAGAAGCAAAACGGAGAGGGTTTGCGAATTACAGCGATATGGGTAGTTCGCAAGAGTTATTTGCTCTTGCTCACGATGATTTTAAGGAGGGATGGGATAAGAGGTGATTTGGTTGATTGCGGTTCTGATTATTCCGTTGGCCGTGATTTGGGAACTAATCAAAAAGAAGTAGGAGGATTGGACAATGAAGAAGTTGGTATGCGCTCTCTTGGTGCTTTGCATGATGTTCGTGTCAACTGCTCTCGCTGAGGATGGAAAAATTCTGTTTCGTGATGTTCAGTGGCAGAGTACGCCACTGGAGTTCGTAAGTTCTTTGGGGGAAGAAGGGACGTATTTCGATGACATAAATGCTTGGACGGCTGAATCCGATTTTGTTGAGGTGAACTCACTGTATTCGATCACACCTAAATGGACAGTTAATGATGTGCCTGTTTATACTTTGGAGCGGTTCGACGGCGAAAAGAAGTCCGTTTGTGTTGTTGCCGGTTATGCTATTGAACGAGTGAAAGCGTATTTTATACCGATTTATCACAAGGGTACATTGGATACCAATGACATGGACAATGCTCAATTATACAAAGTTGAATATCTAATTAAAAATTTCTCGAAAAACTCAGAGTATTTAACGGTTGATCTTGCTTACGATGATTTATTGGAGAGACTAACCGAATTGTACGGTGAAGGGATAGACGCTTCTGGTGAAGTGTATGAGAGAGCGTGTCATTGGATGGGGTCTGATGGGACGAGTGTTTCGCTTTGTCGAGGTAGTTCTGCGTATGTGTTGGGTGTAAGCATTCCTGCTACACTCGCCATAGAATACCAATATGCCGTCGATAAGGATTACATTGTAGGTTTAGTAGATGCCTATAATGAGGTAATGAACGTCGATGGTGGCTTATAACCTCCTGATGATACTCGGATAACCGATGTGGGGTTTGAAATAGAATGGTGGTATATTAAAGAGAATCGCGTTTTTCTTTAATAAGACAGACGGCGCATGATTGCGAAGGACATAAGAGCCTGAACATCATGCGCTTTTTGTTTTGGAGGTATGAATATGGAACGTATCTTGGAGGCTATTTATAACGAAGTGAAGAACGGTACAGATTATCAAGCATATAGCGATTTGCGAGATGCTTGTAGAAAGGCAATGGAAACAGACGTACCGCTCGGATTGAAGTACCTAGTTCCCTTGTCTGATAGGATAGAGGAAATCATATCAACGTTGGGCAGCATAGAAGAAATGAGAAACATGTACGCTCTCCATAATTCGGTTCTACTATTGGGCGCACCTCACAATTTTCACATGTATCTGCTCTATGTAGAATCGGCGAGAGAACCTGAGAAAAAATTCTATATGCCCCGCCGTAAGGTGCTCAAACCTTTGGTAGATGATTTGCAGGACTTAGCTGACGGGAAAATTGACTTCTTGGGTATATCCCTACCACCTCGGGTGGGTAAGAGTACGCTGTGTATCTTCTTCATCACATGGATAATGGGTAAAAGACCTGATGCCGCAAGCGTCATGTCCGGTCATTCAGACAAATTGACAGATGGGTTCTACCGGGAATTGTTATCCATTTTAACAGACCCAGTGACCTATCGATGGGCAGACGTGTTTCCTATGGTACAGGTGGTGAACACATCTGCAAAAAACGAAACCATTGATCTCGATAAAGTAAAGCGTTTCCCTACGATGACCTGCCGCTCGATCTCAGGCACTTTGACGGGTGCGGTTGAAATCGGTACGGGCGGGATTCTCTATGTCGATGACATTATTGAGGATTTGGAAGAATCTCTAAATCCTCTACGCTTGCAGAGCAAGTACGATGCGTATTTGAACCAGCTCAAAGACCGTAAGAAGTTGGGAGCATTGGAACTAATGGTCGGAACACGGTGGAACGTGTTTGACCCACTCGGAAGGATTCAGCAGCAGTATGGGGATAATGACAGGTATCGTTTTCGGGTTATTCCTGCGCTTAACGAGGACGGAGAATCGAACTTCAAATACGCTTACGGCTTGGGGTTCGATACAGCATACTACATGGATATGAAGGATAGCATTGATGATGCCACATGGAACGCGAAGTATATGGGAAACCCCTACATCCGAGAGGGTTTACTGTTCCCAGAGGACGAGCTAAAGACCTACAACGGCGTTCTTCCTGACGGAGACCCTGAGAAAATTGCAGTATGCGATGTGGCTTGGGGCGGCGGGGATAGTACGTCAATGCCGATAGCGTACATTTACGGGGAGAACGTGTACATCCACGACGTTGTTTTCAACACTGGGGACAAGACCGTGACGTACCCTGCGGTGATTGGGAGATTGAAGCAGCACTTCCCGCACAAGGCAAGATTTGAAGCCAACAACGGCGGCTCGGAGTATGCTGATTATGTTGACGATGAACTGCGCAAGGATGGGGTTCACATCAACATCTATTCCAAACGTGCCCCAAGCAATCAGTCGAAGTTGGCGAGGATTATTCAATTTGCACCAGACGTAAAGAAGTTCTACTTTCTCGGTGACAAGCATCGCAGTCGCGAATACAGGGCGTTTATGAACGAGGTTACTACGTTTGTTCAGACCGGAAAAAATCCTCACGATGATGCGGTGGACAGTCTTGCTCAGCTTGCGGACGAGTTATATCACGGAATAGGTGTGGTCACGGTTATTAAGAGACCTTGGTAGGGAGGATTAAGTTATGAGA